>NZ_QULX01000018.1:0-54556 GCF_003481835.1 Roseburia sp. OM02-15 | reverse complement strand
TTAAAAGAAAAATGGTGCTGGATATAACACCCAACACCAAGTTTGTCTACAGTCTGAAGAATAACTGTATTGTAGAAGAAAGATGAAAAGGATACGAGGTAGAAACATGGAATACATACATCATTATAAATCTCCGTTGGGAGGCATCACCATGGCAAGTGACGGCAAAGCACTGACTGGTTTGTGGTTTGACGGTCAGAAATATTTTGCTGTGACTTTATCAAAAGAGCATGAAAAAAAAATGTTGCCGGTATTTGAAGCAGCAGACCGTTGGTTAGACATTTATTTTCAAGGAAAAGAACCGGATTTTCTGCCACCAGTTTCTTTTGCCTGTGGATCAGAATTCCGGCAGGAAGTGTGGAAAATTTTACTGTCTATTCCGTATGGAAAAACCATGACTTATGGAGAAATCGCGACATGTATCGCGCAACAGCGTGGACTTAGCAGAATGTTAGCGCAGGCCGTTGGCGGCGCAGTTGGTCATAATCCGATTTCTATTATCGTGCCATGTCACAGAGTGGTTGGAGTGGATGGGAGCTTGACCGGGTATGCGGGTGGTATTGCCAGAAAAGTCAGTTTGTTGAAACTGGAACATGCGGATATGGAGCAGTTTTATGTACCGAAAAAAGGAACGGCGTTATAAAAAATGCTTTTTCTCTATTGGTTTCCCGATGTTAAAAAGCGCATTTTTTTGAACAGGGACATCCGCTGGCAGCAAAGGAGCGTATTGATATTCATGAACTGGAGAATGAGCCTTTTATGCTGTTGGAACATGGTGGAAAAACGGAAGTGACAGAATTGTTGGAAATGTATGGTGTTCATCTCAGTCTGAGATGAGACTCCCACTTCTGCAAGTGGTGAGTAGTAACAAGTATTTCTCAGTGGGAGTTCAATCTCCGAATGAGATAAATGCTCCGCGAGGGCGCACATTGTCTGGGAGACAATGGTTTTGCGCTGACCGAAACGAAGTGTAGAGTGCAGTGATTCTGAAAAGAAGATGTCAGCTTGCGCTGACCAGAATCACGCACCAAGTCTCACGTGCGTTCGACTTGAATATTTTGTCAAATTGGCAGAAATAGTGTATAATAAGTTTCAAGTGATTCAAAGAAGGGAAGGTATAAAACTTATGAAAATTGCAGTAACATATGAAAACGGAATGGTATTTCAGCATTTTGGACATTCGGAACAGTTTAAAATTTATGAGGTAGAGGATGGAAAGATCATCGCATCAGAAGTAGTTCCAACAAATGGACAGGGACATGGCGCGCTGGCAGGATTTTTAACGAACCAACAGGTGGAAGTACTGATCTGTGGCGGCATTGGGGCAGGTGCTCAGACTGCACTGGCAAATGTTGGAATTAAATTGTATGGTGGTGTATCCGGTCTGGCAGACAGTGCAGTGAGCGCATATCTGGCAGGAAAACTGGATTATAATCCGGATATCATGTGTTCTCATCATGGAGAGGGACATTCCTGTGGAGAACATAACTGCGGTAATCATTAAATGAAAAGAAACTTAGCTGTGAACAAACCTATAGAGAAGATATTTTGAAAAAAATTAATGCGGAGAAATCCTGAAAATGAGCAGTCAGTTGATGGAGATGTCAACTGGCTGTTTTTTCATATTTGACATATTTTTCATAGTTGTGTATGTCTGTATTTTTTTGAAAAACTTTGTAATGGAGAGTTGTCTGGGAAAGATAGAAAACAAAGGTAAAATATCTGATGAAAATTACAGGAAAGAAGATTGCATAAAATCTGTTTTTAGATAATTTGTTTTAAATAAGATCAGCGCTGATCTTAACGATATTGGAATGTGTTCTATTGACGATAATCCGCAGTCTGTTTATAGTAAATGGTAGTTTTAGGAGGCAAAAGGCAATGGACAGCAAAACAATCCTGCAAAAAATGACATTAAAAGAGAAAATTGCACTTTGTTCCGGTCAGGATTTCTGGCACACAAAAGCGATGAAACAGTATGGCATCGAGGCATTGATGATGTGTGACGGACCGCATGGACTGCGCAAACAGGAGGGAAAGGCGGACATGCTTGGCGTACATAATTCCAGAGAGGCGACCTGCTTTCCGACAGCAGTAACAACGGCATGTACGTGGAATCCTGAATTGATGGAGATCATGGGACAGACGATTGCGGAAGAAGCACTTGCTTATGGTGTGGATATTGTTCTGGGACCGGGAGTGAATATCAAGCGTAATCCGCTGTGTGGCAGAAATTTTGAATATTTCAGCGAAGATCCTTATCTGGCAGGAAAACTGGCAGCAGGATGGATTAGGGAGATGGAAGGGGCAGGCATTGCTTTATCCCTAAAGCATTTTGCCTGCAATTCACAGGAATGGAAACGTTTTTCGTCGGATAGCATTGTGGATGAGCGTACGTTGCGTGAGATTTACCTTTATGCTTTTGAACTTGCCGTAAAAGAAGGGCATCCGTCGACCGTTATGTGTGCGTATAACAAAATCAATGGCGTGCATTGTAGTGATGATAAACGACTATTGACGGATATTTTGCGTCGGGAGTGGGGATTTGACGGATTGGTTATAACGGACTGGGGCGCGATGAATGACCGGATCCAAGCGTTTCAGGCAGGTTGTGACCTGAATATGCCAGGTGGCAGTGCCTATATGGAACGTGAGACAGAGCAGGCAGTAAAAAGTGGAATTCTTTCGGAAAAATCAGTGGATGCGAGTGCCCTTCGCGTGTTAAATCTTATGCAAAAATGTGTTGCTAATAGACTGGTTTATGATAGAAAAACAACTGGAGTTGGATATGATCAGATGATAACTGAAAGAGAAGCTCCAGCGGAGAAAATGGCATCTTCAAAATATGATGCAGAAGTGCATCATGACATTGCCAGACAGGTGGCAGAGGAAGGCATTGTATTGCTGAAGAATGAGGATCAGATTTTGCCATTGCAACAAATTGATGACGATTCGAATGTATCTATGATAAATATGGAAGAAATAGCCGATGCTGATATGCCTATTGAAAATATGGTAAAAACAATTGATTCTGATGCATGTATAAAAAATGAAACAAATACATCAAACGTAGCAAAAAATACTGTTGCTCTGATAGGAAATATGGCTCAAAATTTGCGTTATCAGGGAGCCGGAAGCAGTCATATTAATCCAACAAAATTGCAGCAGCTTGTTGATGTGCTGCCGCATACGGTTTTCGCAGAAGGTTGTGATGCATATGGAAATACAACAGAGAAACTTTTAGAGAAAGCAAAAGTGGCAGCGCGTCAGTGCGAAAAAGTTGTTTTATGCGTCGGATTGCCGGAGCGGTATGAATCGGAAGGATTTGACCGGGGATCTCTGAAACTGCCGGAAGGTCATTTACGCCTGATCAATGCAGTGACTGAAGAAAATGCAAATACTATTGTGATTTTGATGAGCGGTGGCGTGGTGGAATGCCCATGGGCAGGCAAAGTAAAAGGTATTTTGTATGCAGGATTATCCGGACAGGCAGGTGCACAGGCGATAGCAAATATTTTGTATGGAAAGGTCAATCCGAGTGGAAAACTGGCAGAGAGCTGGCCGATAAATTATGAGGATTGTGCCACAGCAGCTTTTTATGGCAAAGAAAAGGATGCTATTTATCGGGAAGGTATTTATGTTGGATATCGGTATTATGACAAAATACAGTTACCGGTGAGATGGTGTTTTGGTTATGGATTATCGTATACAACATTTGCTTATTCTAATCTGAAAATACAAGAGCCGGAATCATCAGAACAGATCAGACAATTACAGAAAAACAATCAGATAGAAAAGATAAAACGATTGCAAAAGGATATTGGAAAACAGACAAAAGATTTAAAAGAAGAATATGTCGTTTCCTGTGATATTACAAATACCGGGGCGCTTCCGGGTAAGGAAATCGTGCAGTTATATGTATCTGCAAAAACTCCTGAAATTCACCGCCCGGTGCGGGAATTAAAAGGATTTTCCAAAGTTTATTTGATGCCGGGAGAAACAAAACAGGTACAATTTTTATTGACAGATCGTGATTTTTGTGTATATGCTGACGGGTGGAAGAGTCCGAGAGGACGCTATACCATAGAGCTTGGGACATCCAGCAGAGATATTCGCCTGTCTGAGACGATACATGCTGGAACGGTGGATTTTGATAAGAACGACGATTGTGCGGATAACATAAAGCAATCAGAGTTTAATAAAATGATGATTTCTGAAAAAATACCAGATCAAACGACAGAACATTTGCCAAAACAATTATCAGATGAGGTGATACAGGCAGTTATGCAGAGAAAACCTCACCATAAAGGAACCTACACTATGGAAGATTCTGTGGAAGAAATGCAGAAAGATGTGCGGTTTATGCGCGTATTCTATAAAGCAGCAGATTGGTTTATCCGGCGTTCTCTGGGTGGAACAATTATCGATGAAAACGAGGCGCAGTATCAGATGATGCTGGCTTCTTCTATGGGAAGCCCGATGCGTACCATGATGATCTGCGGTGGAATTCGTGGCGGTTTGATTCCCGGAGTATTGGATCTGGCAAATGGACATGTGCTGCGCGGAATTGGAAAAATGTGCGGCATTGTGAAATCAAATTTTTCAGAAACAAAGGAAGTTGAAAAAACACAAAGAAATGATTATCAATAGCTAAAAATATCCGAAATTAGCTTAAGAAATGCAGGAAGGACAGCAGATATGAAAGCATTTTTATTTGATGTGGATGATACATTATACGATCAGGTGCAGCCTTTTGCCAGGACTTTTTACCGGTTGTATCCTGAGCGGAACGATATCGACATTCATAAACTGTTTGCCAGAAGCAGAGTGTACAGCGATGAGGTGTTTGAAGATTCCTGTACGGGAAAAATCACCATGGAAGAAATGTATATTTACCGGGTACAGAAAGCACTGGCAGATTTTGACATAGCGATCAGTGATGAACAGGCATTGACTTTCCAGAAGTATTATGAGGAATATCAGGGGAAAATTGAAGTGTCAGAACAGATACAGGCGATGTTGCAGGCATTAAGTGAGAAGGAAAACGTACAGCTTGGCGTTATTACGAATGGTCCCAATGAACACCAGTGGGACAAGGTGCGTGCGTTAGATTTACAACGATGGATTCCAGAGGAACATGTATTTGTTTCCGGAGAGATTGGAATTAACAAGCCACAGAAAGAAATTTTTACCTATGCA
The DNA here is from genome assembly GCF_003481835.1 of Roseburia sp. OM02-15. Taxonomy (NCBI): domain Bacteria; kingdom Bacillati; phylum Bacillota; class Clostridia; order Lachnospirales; family Lachnospiraceae; genus Roseburia; species Roseburia sp. OM02-15. Next base: position 49,357 of record NZ_QULX01000018.1, on the reverse strand, counting down.
GAGAATCGAATGCATCTGACCGCAGAGGATGCCTATTTTATTGGGGATTCCCCGGAAAATGATGTGGCAGGTGCAAAAAATGCCGGCTGGCATTCCATCTGGTTTAACCGAAGAAAAAAAACGACGGTAGTTGGATTAGAACCGGAGTATTGTGTGACCAGCGAAGAAGAACTTGCAGAATTGTTACAGAATATCTGTGGAGCATAATCTGTCAGAATGATATTTATGAAAAGGTAAATACAAACATAGTACAACCATATAGGAAACAAAGGAATAGAAAAGAAGAAGGAAGCAAAGTGCCTTCCCACTTTTTATGCATTCAAGTCGAACGCACGTGAGACTTGGTGCGTGATTCTGGTCAGCGAAAGCTGACATATTCTTCTCAGAATCACTGCACATCTACACTTCGTTCCGGTCGGCGCAAACCCATTGTCTCCCAGACAATGTGCGCCCCCGCGGAGCGTTTATCTCGGTCGGAGATTGTATTCCCACTGAGAAAGACTTGTTATTACTCACCACTTGCAGAAGTGGGAGTCTTCTCGACTGAGATAAATACTTAGACATAAAAGCAGGAATCAGAAAACTGGTCGTTTCTGGTTCTTGTTTTTTTGAAAATTAGATAAATGCTAGTCCCCATTATTGTGATTGCCGGAAAACCACACAGATTTTCAGACACGGGAAAAGCCTGCCTGACATAGAATAATAGAAAGGCCGCACACGGAGGTGCCGATTTGAAATCATTTCAATCGCCGCTGAGTACGTTGGAAGAAAAGCAGTATCTGGAGCAGCTGAAAAACGGAAGCGAGCAGGCAAAATCGGTATTAATCGAGCGAAATCTGCGGCTTGTGGCACACATTGCACGGAAATATCAGGGCGCGCAGGAAGATATGGAAGATCTGATCTCCATTGGAACCATCGGACTGATCAAGGCCGTGTCAACCTACAATCTGGAAAAAGGAAGCCGTCTGGGAACCTATGCCGCCCGCTGTATTGAAAATGAACTGCTGATGTATTTTCGCAGTAAAAAGAAAACAGCCAGAGATGTATCGCTTTATGAGCCTATCGGAACGGACAAAGAAGGCAATCAGATCAAATTGCTGGATATCGTAGAGAGCGGCGAACCAGAGCTGTGGGAGCGGGTGGTAGAAAAGAAAAATATTCTTCGGTTATACGAACTGCTGCCGAAGGTGCTGGATGAGCGGGAAAGCTGGATCATTCGGCGGCGATACGGTCTGTACAACACAAAACCTGCCACACAGCGGGAAATTGCCAAAGGTCTTGGAATTTCCAGATCTTATGTCAGCCGGATTGAGAAGAAGGCATTGGAAAAGTTACGGCAGGAGTTTGTGGATGGATAATCGGCTTAACTGCAAAGAAAAGATATGTTACAATCAGAAAAAGATTTCAAGAGTAACAGCTTGAAGGAGAGCGTAAATGAAAATAGAACACCTTGAGACCGTTCTGGCAGTATACCGCTGTCAGAGCCTGAAATAAGCGGCAGATATCATTCCCTGTGCCTGTTCGACCGTTACAAAACATATCCAGTATGTGGAAGAAGAATTTCAAGATGGACTTTTTGGTACAGATATGCTACAGTAAATTTGTCTTTTATCTTACTTTTTACTTTTTTCGGCAATCGCCGGATTTTTCCGTATACGAAAAGAGGAAAAATGAATATATGTATAGTGTAATTAAAACAGCGGTAGTCTGTGGCTTTGAGTCGCTTCCGGTGAAGGTAGAAACGGATGTCAGTGACGGCATGCCTTCCTTTGATATGGTGGGATTTTTGACATCAGAGGTAAAGGAAGCCAGAGAGCGGGTGCGTACTGCCCTGAAAAACGCAGGATTTCGTCTGCCAGCCAAGAAGATTACCATTAATCTGACACCGGCGGATGTGCGAAAATCTGGCACCGGGTGTGATCTGCCCATGGCAGCGTCTGTTCTGGCAGCATTTGGTTTTCTGGATGAGCATATTTTAAGTAATTATCTGCTGCTTGGAGAGGTTGGATTAAATAGCAGTATTTTGCCAACCAAAGGCGTACTGTCTGCAGCAGTACTGGCACAGAAAGAAGGCATGCAGGGGATTGTGGTGCCGTGGGAGAATGCCCGGGAAGCGGCAATTTTAGATACCGTAAAAGTCATTCCGGTGAAAAATCTCAAAGAATTCGTACAGATTTGTCAGCAGGAACTGCCGGAGACCTGTTTTTACCGGGAGCAGCAGGAAATCTGGAAGACAGAGTATGATGTGGATTTTTCGGAATTGCGGGGACAGCCGATGCTGCGCCGTGCCTGCGAGATCGCCGTTAGCGGCATGCACAATCTGTTGATGATGGGGCCGCCGGGTTCCGGAAAGACTATGGCAGCGAAACGGATTCCAACGATTTTGCCGGAACTGAGCCGGGAGGAAAAACTGGAACTTTCTCAGATTTATTCACTCTGTGGTCTGCTGGATCAGGAACGTATCATTCAGAATGAACGCCCCTTTCGCAGTCCGCACCATACGGTGACGGCGCAGGCTCTGGTGGGCGGCGGAAAGCAGCCGCATCCCGGAGAAATCAGTCTGGCGCATCATGGAATTTTATTTCTGGATGAACTGGCGGAGTTTAAACCGGGAATTTTAGATGTATTGCGGGAACCGTTAGAGGAAAAGAAAGTCCACATTTCCCGGGTAGGAGGCAGTTTTGTCTATCCGGCGGATTTTATGCTGGTGGCATCTACAAATCCTTGTCCATGTGGTTTCTACCCTAATTTGGATCGCTGTAACTGCAGGCCGCAGGCAATCAAAAACTACATCAGCCGCATTTCACAGGCATTTTTGAATCGTATTGACCTGTGTGTGGAAACAGAAGAAGTTCGATACACAACGATGGTGGATATGCGAGAGGAAGAAAGCAGTGCGGTGATCCGTGCCCGGGTAGAACGGGTGCATGAAATTCAACGGGAGCGGTTCGAAGGCAGAAAATATCGGTTTAACAGTCAGATGAACATGGAAGATCTGGAAACATTCTGCGCGCTGGATGCGGAGTCCGCGGAGCGGATGCAGGACAAGTATGAGGAATATCATTTAAGTGCCCGCACTTATGGGAAAATCCTGAAAACGGCCCGCACCATTGCAGATATGGAAGGAGCGGAAAATATTCAGTGGGGACATCTGGAAGAAGCTTTTATGTTCCGAAATCCGGACAAGAATTACTGGAGGAGGGACTAAGTATGCGTGAAATGAATAAAAAGAACGAGATTTTTGATCATACACAAAGGTTTTCCCAAGAAAAGGAAGCCAGAGAAGATTCTGAAAAAAGACAAAGTAGAGAATTTTCCGAGAAGATAGAAAAGAGCGAAAAACAGGGAGAGATAGCAGAGAATCAAAGGAAAGATGATCTAAAGTATGATTTCTGGTTAGCCTCTCTGACAAATATCAACAGCAGCAAACGAATCCAAGTCCGTGAATTATGCGGCAGTGCACAGGCAGTCTATGTACTCCGGGAAGAAACTTTAAAAAATATGCACCTTTTTACCGACAATGAACTACAGCATCTGTTGGAAAGCCGCAAAAAAGATCTGAACCGTGCCTGGGAGCGCTTCCTGGGGCAAAACATCCAGATGTTTCCCATTGGAAGTAAAAAATATCCACAGCGCTTAAAAGACATTGCACAACCGCCATATGCGATCTTCTGCAAGGGTTCCATGCCAGATGCAAGAAAAAGCGTAGGCATCGTAGGTGCCCGCATGTGTTCAGAGTATGGCAGAAGTATCGCCACAAAGCTTGGCAAAATGCTGGCAGGCAAAGACGTGCAGGTGATCAGCGGCATGGCACTTGGCATCGACAGTGCCTCTCATGCCGGTGCCCTGCAGGGGAAGGGCAGCACCTTTGCTGTCCTTGGCTGCGGTTGCGATATCTGTTATCCGAAAAATGCCCGGAATCTGTATGAAAATATCCAGACTTCCGGCGGAGGTATTTTGTCGGAGTATCCGCCGGGAACGGAACCGCTGCCTTATCGCTTCCCGGAGCGCAACCGCATCATCAGTGCCCTGTCCGACAGTCTGGTGGTGGTAGAGGCAAAGAAAAGGAGTGGATCTCTGATCACGGCAGACGCGGCGTTGGAACAGGGCAAAGATGTCTATGCGGTGCCGGGGCGCTTCGGAGATGTATTGAGCGACGGATGCAATGCCCTGATCGGTCAGGGCGCGGGAATTATCTATGATCTGGATATTTTTTTGCAAAATCTGGGATATTTGCCCGAAAAAAATGTAGAAACGACAAAAATAAAAAATATTTCCCTTGATAAAAGCGAAAAGTTGGTGTATGGTTGTCTTGGTTTCCACAGCCGATATATTAACTATATTATAGAAGAAACAGGTTTGGATCTGATTACAGTACTGCATAGTTTAGACAAACTCAAGCGGTACGGACTGGTGCAGGAAACTTTTCAAAATTATTTTTGTAAACGTATATAAATAAGTAAGAACATAGGGGTTAAGAGGTAAGTATGGCGAAGTATTTAGTAATCGTGGAGTCTCCTGCAAAGGTTAAGACAATAAAGAAATTTCTTGGAAAAAATTACGAGGTAGCAGCATCGAACGGACATGTGCGTGATCTGCCGAAAAGTCAGCTTGGGTTTGATGTGGAAAATGACTTTGAACCGAAATATATTACTATCCGTGGAAAAGGAGATATTCTGGCAAATCTGCGAAAAGAAGTAAAAAAAGCAGATAAAGTGTATCTTGCAACTGACCCGGACCGTGAGGGTGAGGCAATTTCCTGGCATCTGGCAACGGCTTTAAAGTTAAATGACAAAGATGCGAAACGTATTACATTCAATGAGATTACGAAAAATGCGGTAAAGGCTTCGCTGAAGAATCCACGTGAGATTGATATGAATCTGGTGGATGCGCAGCAGGCGCGTCGTGTGCTGGACCGTATGGTAGGTTACAAAATCAGTCCGGTACTCTGGGCGAAAGTAAAACGTGGCTTGAGTGCAGGTCGTGTGCAGTCTGTGGCACTGCGTATCATCTGTGACCGTGAAGACGAGATCAACGCATTCATTCCGGAAGAATACTGGACCATTGATGTGGTATTAAACGTAAAAGGCGAGAAAAAACCATTGGTTGCAAAATTTTACGGCGATGAAAACGGCAAGATCCAGATTCACAATCAGGCAGAATTAGATGCAATTTTAAAAGAAATCGAGTCTTCCGAATATAAAGTACTGGAAGTGAAAAAAGGCGAGCGTACCAAAAAGCCGCCACTTCCGTTCCGGACAAGTACCCTGCAGCAGGAAGCAAGTAAGCATCTGAATTTTTCCACTCAGAAGACCATGCGTCTGGCGCAGCAGTTATACGAAGGTGTGGATATCAAAGGCAGCGGAACTGTTGGTCTGATCACATACTTGCGTACCGATTCCACCCGTGTGTCTGAAGAAGCAGAGGCAGCGGCAGCAGAGTATATCGGCAGCAATTATGGCGTTGATTATGTGGGCGGAAGTGCTGATGTGAAGAAAAATACAGCAAAAATCCAGGATGCCCATGAAGCAATCCGACCGACAGATCTGAATCGTTCACCGGCTATGGTAAAAGAATCTTTAAGCCGCGATCTGTTCCGTCTGTATCAACTCATCTGGAACCGTTTTGCAGCGAGCTGTATGACACCGGCAGTATATGAGACCACATCTGTTACCATTGGTGCCGGAAAATACCGTTTTCATGTATCTGCTTCCAAGGTAAAATTCGATGGTTTCATGTCTGTTTATACCTTAGATGAGGAAAAATCCGACCGTGTATTTTTATCAAAATCACTAGATGAGACTTCAGAGCTGACCAAAGAAGAAATCGAGCCGAAGCAGCATTTTACACAGCCACCGGCACACTTTACCGAGGCATCTCTGGTAAAAACACTGGAGGAACTTGGCATCGGACGTCCGAGTACTTATGCTCCGACTATTACAACGATTCTTGGCAGAAGATATATTGTAAAAGAAAATAAAAACCTCTATGTTTCCGAACTTGGCGAGGTTGTCAATAATATTATGAAGGAAGCCTTCCCGGAGATCGTGGACGAGCGCTTCACCGCAAATATGGAGTCCCTGCTGGATAAAGTCGAGGAAGGCACCGTAGACTGGAAAATGATCATCCGAAACTTCTATCCGGATCTGGATGCAGCAGTCAAAGCAGCGGAAGCAGAACTGGAGAAAGTAAAGATTGAGGATGAAGTAACCGACGTTGTCTGCGAACAGTGTGGACGCCACATGGTCATCAAATACGGACCGCACGGCAGATTCCTTGCATGCCCGGGCTTTCCGGAGTGCCGCAACACAAAACCGTATTTTGAAAAGATCGGCGTAGCCTGCCCGAAATGCGGCAAAGATATCGTTTTAAAGAAAACGAAAAAAGGAAGAAAATATTACGGCTGCGAGAACAATCCGGAATGTGATTTCATGTCCTGGCAGAAACCGTCCAAGATCCCGTGCCCACAGTGCGGCGGCTACATGGTGGAAAAAGGAAACAAGCTGGTCTGCGCGGACGAGCAGTGCGGTTATGTCATGGGAAAACCGGAAACTTCCGAAGAATAACACGTCGAGGGTAGTTTTATACAAAATTAAATGTATAAAATGGCTGAAAAAGTTGTGATTTTTAAAATTTCTTGTGAAATTTGAAAAAATATGACAGATTTAAATAAAATTTGTTGAATTTACAGAAAAATAGTGCTAAGATATGCCTGTTAATTATCTTGGCACTATTTTTTTGCCGAAAAATCGGCGTGATAGATAAGAAAAATGATATGGAGGAAGCTATGAGCAGCGTACAGTTATTAGACAAAACACGAAAAATCGGAAAACTGCTTCATAATAACAATTCGTCTAAAGTTGTTTTTAATGACATTTGTGATGTTATGACAGATATCCTTGCATCGAACGTACTGGTAATCAGTAAAAAAGGAAAAGTTCTTGGAACAGGACTTCGCCCGGAAGTGATCGAGATCACAGAACTTCTGGCAGATCAGGTAGGAAATTATATTGATGCATCTTTAAATGAGAGATTACTGGGTATCCTTTCTACTAAGGAGAATGTAAATCTGGAGACACTTGGATTTATGGTAGACAGCGAAAAAGGCTATGCAGCAACCATCGCACCGATCGATATTGCAGGTGAGCGTCTTGGTACTTTATTTGTATATCGCCAGAATGCACAGTTTGATATTGATGACATTATCCTGTGCGAGTACGGTACCACAGTCGTAGGACTGGAAATGATGCGTTCCGTAAACGAGGAGAACGAGGAAGAGACCAGAAAGAAACAGATTGTAAAATCTGCACTGAGCACACTTTCTTACTCCGAGCTGGATGCTATCGAGCATATTTTTGATGAGCTGGAAGGCCGCGAGGGAATCCTTGTTGCCAGCAAAATCGCTGACCGCGTCGGCATCACACGTTCCGTTATCGTCAATGCACTGCGCAAATTTGAGAGTGCCGGTGTCATTGAATCCCGTTCCTCAGGAATGAAAGGAACCTACATTAAAGTATTAAATGATGCAGTGTTCGAAGAATTAGACAATCTCAAGGCAAAAAATGACTAAAAATGTCTTGAAGCGTACCTATAAGTATGCTATACTGAATCGGTCTGAGAAAAGTCACAAATTTTTTTGTGCGCTTTTTTAGATAAATACTATATTAATCACATATGCGGACTAACCGGGATGGTGCCCACAGGGTGAACCGGCGGGTGAGATGCATATGGAAGAGACAAAACCATGGAGGTAAAAAAATGAGCGTTATTTCAATGAAACAGTTACTGGAAGCAGGTGTACATTTCGGACACCAGACAAGAAGATGGAACCCTAAAATGGCTCCGTACATCTACACAGAGAGAAATGGTATCTACATCATCGACTTACAGAAATCTGTAGGTAAAGTTGATGAGGCTTACAATGCAGTAGCAGATATCGTTGCTGAAGGTGGTACAATTCTTTTCGTTGGTACAAAGAAACAGGCACAGGATGCTATCCAGGCAGAAGCTGAGCGTTGTGGAATGTACTATGTAAACGAGAGATGGTTAGGTGGTATGCTCACAAACTTCAAAACAATCCAGAGCCGTATCGCTAGACTGAAAGCAATCGAGAAAATGTCTGAGGATGGAACATTCGATGTTCTGCCGAAAAAAGAAGTTATCAACCTCAAAAAAGAGTGGGATAAACTTGAGAAAAACCTTGGCGGTATCAAAGAGATGGACAGAATCCCGGATGCAATCTTCGTTGTAGATCCGAAAAAAGAGAGAATCTGTGTTCAGGAAGCACACACACTGGGAATTCCGCTGATCGGTATCGCTGATACAAACTGTGATCCGGAAGAGTTAGATTATGTAATCCCGGGTAACGATGATGCTATCAGAGCCGTAAAACTGATCGTTTCCAAAATGGCAGACGCTGTTATCGAAGCAAAACAGGGTACTGTAGAGGCTGACGAGGAAGTTTTCGAAGAGGCTGAAGGAACAGAGGAGTAATCTGTAGATTTGCGGGGAACCGCATCACTATGAATGAAATCGGAGGAATAAAACCATGGCAATTACAGCATCAATGGTAAAAGAATTAAGAGAAATGACCGGCGCAGGTATGATGGACTGCAAAAAAGCTCTTACAGAGACAAACGGTGATATGGACGCAGCTGTTGAGTTCTTAAGAAAGAACGGACAGGCAAAAGCTGAGAAAAAAGCTGGACGTATCGCAGCAGAAGGTCTTGTACGTGTCGCTATGGATGGTGACAACACAGCAGCAATCGTAGAGGTTAACTCTGAGACAGATTTCGTTGCTAAAAACGAGACATTCCAGCAGTATGTAGAGGCTGTTGCAGCTCAGGCTGTTGCTTCTGATGCAGCTGATATGGATGCATTTTTAGCAGAGACATGGAATGCAGATTCTTCCAAAACTGTAAAAGATGCTCTTGTAGAGAAAATCGCAGTTATCGGTGAGAACCTGAATATTCGTAGATTCCAGAAAGAGACACAGGAGAACGGATGTATCGTATCTTATATCCACGGTGGCGGACGTATCGGTGTTCTTGTAAAAGCTGAGACAGCAGTTGTTAATGACGCTGTAAAAGAGGCTCTTACAAACGTAGCAATGCAGGTTGCAGCTCTTGCTCCGAAATATGTATCTTCTGACGATGTAAGCGAAGAGTACAAAGAGCATGAGAAATCTATCCTTCTTGCTCAGGCTAAAAATGAGAACCCGGACAAACCGGACAATATCATTGAGAAAATGATCATCGGACGTCTGAACAAAGAGCTGAAAGAAGTATGCCTGCTTGAGCAGCCATATGTAAAAGCTGAGGATGGAAAACAGACTGTTGCTAAATACTTACAGCAGGTTTCCAAAGAAGTTGGCGCTGACATCAAGATCACAGGTTTCGTACGTTTCGAGACAGGTGAAGGTCTTGAGAAGAAAAACGAGGACTTCGCAGCTGAGGTAGCAGCACAGATGAACGCATAAGTACGTCGGCAAAGTCCGATGGAGGAACCACTGCAAGACCTTGAATTTACTGCATTTTAGGCGTGGTTTCGGAATAAGATGTAAGGTTGCGTACTTGTCATAAAGTATCATAATTTATTGTAGATTATCAGAGGTTTTTGTGTCAGGTTTGCGTAAGGAATTGCGTCAATTGAAAAGACGACTTCCTTCAGCGAATTTTACGCATTTTTATGACTATAAAGCAATCTCATGAATAAAGAGTGTGAATGAACATTGATTTGTTTTTCACACTCTTTTTTTGTGTGAAAATAGGTAAGTTGACGCAAAATACAAAGTGACGTATATATAGCACTAAGGAATCAGAGAAATCTGATCCGATAAAAATGAACGAAAGATGCCATATTGCTACAATCCAGAAAAATTTGAAAAATTAATTTCTTGTAAATAACGAAGTAACCTATTGACAAGACACAACCCAAATTAGGTAGAATAGATTCAAAGATAAGGATTGATAAATTTTCTTGGTAAAAATACAGGGAAATGAATCAGTCCTTTTTTTTGTTGGATTTTTTCGGGAAGAGGGCAAAAAAGCAGAGGTGAAGGAGGTAAAACATGAGAAAAAAAGAAATCAAATGTCCTTATTGTGGCAGTAAAGCAAAATTAGTTCATTTTTATGATATCTATGGGAAGGACGCAACTCATCCGGAAAGGTATGCGTGGGCATGCGCAAGATTTCCACAGTGCGATTCTTATGTAAGCACAATCAAAGGTAGCACGAAACCAGCGGGGACACTTGCCGATGCACAACTACGACATGAGCGGATTGAAGCTCACAGGGTTATCAAAAAAGTGGTGGAGAGCGGTATGGATCAGCATAGCGTCTATCGTTACCTGGAAGACCGGATGGGTCTGCAGAGAGACCAGTTACACATTGCAAGCTTAGGGATTTATTATTGCCGACTGGTACAACAGATTCTGAAATCTTTGTTAGAAAGGAGATGCGGAACATGTTAGGTAAGAATGCAGAAAAAGAATTATTGGCAAACATGGAAGAAATCCGATATATGACCAGAAGTATTGTTCGTAAAAGTGCAATATTTGCGAAATATATGGATATAGAAGATTTTTATCAGGAGGCGTATATTGAATACTTACAGTCTGTAGATTCGTATGATCACACAAAAGGAAAAAGTCTCCATAATTACGCTTATAGCAGAATCAGGCATCGTTTGATGAGTATTTTTCGGAAAAACCGGAATATATACCAGGAATATGGAAGCAATAAATTAGAGGAACAGTTGTCATGTAGACAGGATGTAGAAAGTGAATTACGTGCAGCGGAGTTTGCGGTGGACTATCTGGAAGTAGAAAAGGAGATGATGAAGGTATATATGGATGCTCCAAAAACGATACAGTATGGAATCCTTGCAATCTGTAATGAGGTGCGAGGGATTTCAAAAGCAGAAACAGCGAAAGAACTTGGCATAACTACCAGCTATATTACAGTAAGTATGCGGCGTGCAGCAGACAAACTGAAGTTACCGGTGATGTTTGCCTGGTATGGTTATCATAATCTCAAATGACTAGAAATGATTTTATGATTTAGTATGAAAAGGAGTAAAAATGGCGAATCCGTATAGAAAAGTAATGTACCGATTAAAAGAAAAATGGTCTATTCGGGAAATCGCGGAATTATATGTTGACCGGAATTTCAGTATGGATTTGGTCTCACATATTACGGGAATCCCGTTAGCACCATTGAGCCATATCTTATGGGATTATCATCTGCCAGAAGTGAAAAGCAAATATTATACAGAAAACTTTTTAGGCGAGATTTCCAAACTTACAAAACAAATGCATGCAGAATTTTTCCGGGAAGAGCGGATCTTTACACGACAGTATGAGAATGACAGACGAAAGATGGAGACAGATTTTTTAGCGGAGATTTCGTAACAAAAGAATCATAACTCTATTCGTTTCGTAAGGAAGGAAGGGAGAAAAATGGCAGGGAATAAAAAAGTGAACTCTATTTTTCAACATAAGAGAGAAATACGTGACTATGCACTATGGGCATTGCAGGTGCCGGATATTAGTCCGAAAGAAGATACCTATCTTTTGGTTTCGGAAGCCCAGGCGGGAAATGTAGATGCCAGAAATATTTTATACCTGGCTTATATGAAGTATGTATTCTACATTGTTTCGCATTATTACAGTTTCAAGGATTATATGGAAGGGGAAATTGAAGATTGCGTGCAGGAAGGAATGCTTGGATTGTATGAGGCAATCATGCGATTCGATGTCACCAAAAATGCGAGTTTTACGACTTACTTAACCATCTGGGTGAGAAAATATGTTTCCAGATATCTATCGGAAGATGGAACGATCAAACGATCTTCCAGGATCGTGAAAAAAACCCAACAGTTGCAGAGTGCCTGCATGGACTATGAGCTGCTTCATGGAAGGCGACCTACGATCGCGGAACTTGCGGAAATAATCGGGGAAAGCGAAAATGTAACCAGAAATCTGCTGGAAGCATTGCAAAGAGCAAGAATCAAATCTCTGGATCATCCACGAAATGACGATGAAAAGTGGACAGAACAGTTAAAATACGATTATGATCTGGAATCCGAAGTGTGTCAGGAAGTGATGGATCGTGAATTTGAAAATATGGTCATTGAGGTGCTTCAGAATGAGACCGACCGGCAGATCATCGATTATGTTTTTGAGTATGCTGACAATGACATGACACGCTCGGAGATCGCGGAAAGCGTAGGAGTATCCAAGCAGTATATCTGCAAGCGAATCATCGCAATCAAAGAGCTTTTGAGAAAAAAACATATCATCTAACGGAATGAAACATCCTCCGGCATTTTGCCAGGGGATGTTTTAAGTTTCCGAAAAAGAAGAACTGACGTATTTCTATTAATAGAGGTCATCTATTCTGTATATACAGAACGTCTAAAAAATAGCGAGAACTATTTCTTATCATGTGGAGCGTTGTCTGCGCTCGGAATCCAATTACAATCGGGAGCAATCCTGTTTATTTGATAAATGAAACTAACATAGAGAAAGGAGGGTATGCCATGGATTATGCGGTTTTTCAGGACTGTGTCAAGAGTATGGATCTGCGGCAGCGTTTCCAGAAATTGCAGGATGAGATTTATATCCTGAACAAAAACCGGGAGCTTGTTCCAAATCTTGAATGGGATCAAAGGTACGCCAGAGCATATGCACAGTTATGGCAGCAGATCCAGCAGCGGATTAAGGTCATACAAAAACGGATGCTTTCCGAATATCACCTGCCTAAGTTGAAAGATGAGCAGAAATATCAGTGGTTTATGAGGCAATTTTTAAGCCTGACCACACAGGAAGAGGAGAAAATCTGCCAGATGATCTACCGGAAGGAACATTTTAGACGGATCGAACTGGAATTTTTTTTATGGAGAGAGACCATCGACCGTCTGGTAGGAGAATATAACGTGCAGAAGGCAGAGGAAGGATTAGAACATGAAAGCATTACAAACACATGCACAGATGCTGGAGCCAAGCCTGGGCTTTTTTGAAAATGAATGGTCTGTATTGCTGCAGTTTTTACTGGGACAGGGATATAAACTTTCGATACGGGTTAATGGATTTTTTGTGATCCGTCCGGGAGAAGATGCCTGTTTTTCACGCTGTCTGAATCTTTTGGAGATTGTGAATGAAGCGTTGGCATGTAATGCCCGGTGTCAGCAGTCATCCTGTCAGAAGTTTTATGCGAAGCAGGGGGATCGGAAGGCTGTATGGAAGCAGATCCATAGTGGCATTGAGCGGGAACGGATGTTCCTGAAATTGCAGTGGCATCTGTCGAAGCAGGAGGGAGTGCTGGCTAAACAATGGAAACGGATGTGTTAAAAATGGAAAGCTTCTGGCAGAAACATAAAAAATATGCAGCAGAAGTGTATGAAATCGGAACCAACGTAACCGGAAAACAGCATGGATATGGAAAATACCGGCAGGGAAAAGCCGAACTGATCTGTGAACTGTTTGAGATACCGATGGAGCCGTTTTTACAATTTTCAATGGAAAGGGGAAAAGAAGATGGTTGATATTCTAAAAGGAATGGATGTGTCATTGTGCGTATTCATGGCAGGGATCGTGGCATTTGTTATCGCGGCGATCCTGTATCTGTTTTTGTGGGAAACCTGGTCGAAAGCCTATGAGGAAGATCTGGAAGAGGAAACCATAGAGTATTACATGATCTATACGGTTTGGAGTAAACCGGAATCCTATGGGAGCAGGGTGATCCTGGCAACCGCAGATGAAGCGGAAGCAAGATTCCGGTTCCATCTGATCCGGACGGTGTCGGAAATATATTTTTCCGGTGCGGCGATCGCGGAACATAGAGACGGAATCCGTATCTCCAAAGGAGATGCAAAACTGTATTATGTGATGAAAACGGTGCAGGTAGAAAATCTATAAAAAATGAGAAAGAGAGGACAGAAAAAATGGAACAGTTACAAATTGTAGCGAAGATCACCCCAGGTGCAATCCAGACCAATTTCGAAGAGACGAAACAATGGCTTGCTCAAAAACTGCAGAAGTATAATCTGAGCAATTATACTGGTGATGACGTCATAAAACAGATGAAAGAGGGGCGAGCTACGTTAAACAAACTGAGTGATGCACTCAAAGAGAGAAAACGGGTGGTCAAGGAACAGTTCCTGGAACCATATACTGCATTTGAGATGGCGGCAGATGAGCTGCTGGCAATGATCAAGGAGTCCTGCGATACGCTGGATGGAAAAATCAAGGAATATGTGCTTATCGAAAAGCAGGAGCGCGAGAAAGAAATCACAAAATATTACCGGGAGGCAGTGGCAGAAGCAGGGATTACCTATGATCTGTGGACACAGATCTATGACGAGAAATGGCTGAATAAAAGTTGCAGCAAAAAAACTTGGAAGATGGCAATCACAGAAGCAATCCAGTCTTACCAGAAAAACATAATGCTCTTAGGGCAGCTTGCGGGTGAAGATGATTTTGAGGCGGCACGAAAGCTGTATGAAGTGGACTTAAACTTGCAGGATGCGATAACCTTTATAACCAAGAAAAAGGCAGAAGCGGAAGCACTTGAGCGGGAGCGGATACGCATTGCTGCAGAAGAAGCAGCAAAAGCACAGGCACGCGTGGAAGCAGAAACCCGGCAGGTAATGCAACAGGCAGAATCTTATGCCAGAGAGCGGGAAGCGGCTGTACGGAAAGAAGAACAGGAAGCGGCACAGAAGCAGATGCAGCAAAAGCAACAGGAGCTGGAGCAACAGACTTATCTTCGTATGCAGAAGCAGATGCAAAGGCAGACACAGACCATGCCGGTACAAAGAGCCGGGATGAGTTACCAGACCGGTATTCCGACAGGTGAAAGCACAATGTCAGGAGGGCGGGCAGCCGCCACATCCGGACAGGGAATGTCGCGACCGGCATATGGTATCCGGCAGGGGATGCAACGGCAGCAACCGGTACAGCGGGGAAATGCACCGATCCAACGGTCAGTGCAGCAACCCATTTTGCAGACACAGGCGGCAGAACTGTGTACGTTTACGGTACATAGGGTACACCAGGAAGAAGTCTGCCAGTTTTTGACACAACGTGGTATCGGGTATCACATTCACTAAGATGCAGAAAGGACATGATTTCATGAGTTTTAATATCAGCGAGGTTGCAGACTACCTTGGAATTGAGAAATTACAGGATACAGGTGGGGATTCCATTCCCATCTGCTGTCCGTACTGCGGCGACCGGCGAGGAAAAAATACAATATGTATCAGAAAGGATGGAAAGGAAAAAAATGTATTCCAGTGTTTTTCCTGCGGCAGGCATGGAAATATGCTGGATTTGTATCTGGATCAGAAAGCCGGATATGTCGGAGTCGATCGCTATAAACGTGCATATGCAGATCTGAGGGATGCGCTTGGAAAAGGGTACAGGGATCACACCCCAAAAAAGCGGATGGAAGAAACAGACAGAAAAACAGAAAAGACCAAAGCTCCGGTGAACGTGTTAGACCATACCTACCGGAGCTTGTTACGTCATCTGACGTTGCAGACGATAGACCGATTGGACCTGCAACGCCGGATGCTTACTGATGCAGAGATAGAGGCGGGATTGTTTCGGTCTGTGCCATCTGATCCGGTGGGCATCTGCTGGATTTTAAAGCGGGAAGGATGTACGCTGGAAAACGTACCAGGTTTTTATAAAAATGCAGCAGGTAACTGGCAGTTAAATGTATGGGCAGAAGGCTACTTTTGCCCGGTGCTGCAGGATGGATATGTGGTCGGGATGCAGATCCGGCTGCGTAACCCGAAAAAGCAGAAGTATATCTGGTTATCCAGTTCCGGCAAAAGGGCAGGAATTTCGTCCGGAGCCCCGGTCTGCTTTTATGGCAATCCGGATGCAGAGTCTGTCATCATCACAGAGGGTATTTTAAAAGCATATGTAACGTACTGTCTGCTTTCGGATATCGGTGTCAGTGTGATCGGAGTGCCGGGGGTGAATGTCCTTGGCGGATTGAAGGAGCTTCTAAAGCAGCATCATCATAAGATTGCCTATGAAGCCTACGACATGGACAAGTATATGCCGGTAGCCTGCATGCGGGACTATGAAGCCAAGAAGTGTGCTGCCTGCATACAGTCAGGCGGGCGTGAAGCCTACTGCCCGGATGGAAGTTGCAGATATAAGGAACGAAAAAGGCAGATGATCCAGGAAGCACAGGATTCCCTGCAAAAAGTGATCACCAAGGCAGGTCTGATCGGCAGATCCTATCACTGGGACAGAGATCCGGTCAGCGGTCTGTGGCTTGGAAACAAAAAAGGGATTGACGATTACTGCAGTATGCGGCGAGGAGGAATGAGTCATGCAGGAGCTGGCTATCCGGGCAGTGCCCGTGCAGGTGCGCTGTGAGTTTGATGATTACCAGGTGGTGGTCTATGAGACGGAATCCGGGGAAGAACTGACGGCCGTTGGTTCCCTGCTGTGTACGGAAGGGGAATGTGTCCTGCATGGGACATATTCCCAACATAAGAAATATGGAAAGCAGTTTCAGGTTACATTTTGCGAAGAAGTATTACCGACGACACCAGAAGGCATGAAACGGTATCTGGTGAGCAGTGGGATTGCTGAAATAGGAAGTGCAACGGCAGACCGCATCGTGGATACATTTGGGGCAGAAACATTCCAAGCCATGCGTGATCCCATCCGGTTAGCTGCGGTACAGGGAATCTCGGAGACGAAAGCGGAAAAGATCGTTGTCTCTTTTAAAAAATGCCAGGAGTTACATGAATATGTGCAGTTTTTGGCAGACTATCGGATTCCAAGCGGAAAAACACAAGAAGTCTATCAAAAATTTTCCGGGATACCGGATGCGCTTTCGGTGTTACAAAGCCGTCCATATCTGCTCTGTATGTGTGAAGGGATCACCTTTGCCATGATTGATGCAGCGCAAAAACAAAGAGTTGGATTTGATCCGGTCCATGGTGACCGGATCTGTTTTGCTCTGTCCGCTGTCATGCAACAGAATGAACAAAACGGACATGTATTTATGCAGAAGGAAGACTTGTTTGAAAAGGCAGTGAATATCCTGCGGATACCGGGGTGTGACCAGTCAGTGTTTTTCCCATACCTGCAAGCAGGACTTGTGTATCTGGTAAAAAACCAGACACTGATCTATGACTGCGGTGTGCTCTACCGGAAACCGATGTACCTGGCAGAAAGTGAGTCAGCAGAAAAACTGCTGAGCCTTTTATGGGACGGACAAAAGCAAAAAGTATCGCAAGATAAGATCAATGCAGCGTTAGTGGAAGCAGAAAAACGGCAAGGACTGGTACTCTCAAAGGAGCAGCAAAACGCCGTTTCGTATGCGCTGACAGAAACAGTGAGCATCATTACTGGCGGACCGGGAACCGGAAAGACAAGTCTGTTGCAAGTCCTGATCTGTGCAGAAGAAATGCTGCATCCGGAAGGGAAACTCACCTTGTGTGCACCTACCGGGCGTGCTGCCCGAAAAATGGCGGAGAGTACCGGAAAAGTTGCAGTCACGATGCACCACTTGCTTGAAATCCGTCAGGAGGAGCAGGAACGTGAGGAAGAAGAGGAATTAAAACTAAGTACAGACCTTGTGATCGTTGATGAGTGCTCCATGGTGAGTATGCAGTTACTGTATGCATTGCTGAAGGCATTGGATAAGGGGACGCGGCTGGTGTTGATCGGGGATTGTGACCAGCTTCCCAGTGTACAGGCAGGAAATGTGTTTGCTGACCTGATCGGAAGCCAGGTGTTTCCGGTTACTTATCTAACAAAAACCTTCCGGCAGAAACAGGGGAGTGCGATCCTTACTAATGCAAGCTGCGTCAACCGAGGACGGGGCAGGTTTTTATGGAACACAGACTGTATGCTCTGCCAGACCTGGCAGGAAGAGGATACACTGGACGGTCTGCTTCAGGTGATCCGTGCTCTGCAAAAACAGGGGATTTCCTCAAAAGCCATGCAGGTGCTCACACCGTTTCGAAGTAAAACAAAGCTTGGGTGTATCCAGCTAAACCGGGTGTTGCAGGAGCTTATGAACCCGAAAACGGCAGGAACGGTTGAACTTCTGGTTGGAAGCCGGTGTTTCCGCAAGGGGGATAAAGTGATGCACTTGGAAAATGAAGAGGATGTGAGTAACGGTGATGTTGGTTATATTACAGAGATCAACCAGACGGAACGGAAACTGACGGTCTTGTATGAGACGAGTGTGGAACGTACTTACACGTCAGAAGAATTTTCCATGCTGGAGTTAGCGTATGCATTGACAGTGCATAAAGCTCAGGGCAGCGAATACGATTGCGTGATCCTGCCATTCACCAAGATCTTTGGCCGCATGCGGCAGAAGAACCTTCTGTATACTGCCATGACGCGTGCCAGGAAAAAGCTGGTGATTGTTGGGAATGAAGAAACGCTATGGTATGCTTCCGGAAACCGTATGGAGCGTAGGAACTCCTATCTGGGATTTCGGCTCATGGATGGGAACCGGATGCGGAAAGTAGCGCATAATAAAAGGAAAAGTAGACCTAAAACTGTCATATAGGGAAAGCGAAGCTGCCGCTCCATGAATTTTTGTTCGTGGTAGCGGCAGTTTCCCTGAAAGAACAGGGACGAAACAAAGCTGAGAGAGTGAATCTAAAGTGCAGATTCTTGTATGGATAAAACCATTGTATAATTACTGGTTAGTATCCTCGTTGGAATCTGTCGAATCATCTATCGCAAGATCAGTAGAATCAGAATCTGTGTGGTTGTTCATCCTGACAATGGCAAGAATGCCTGCAATGAACATAATAGTAATACACTGTGCGTTGTCCAAGTTCTGTATATTTGTTGATAATTTCCTAAAAAAGTCTTTCATAGTAATAATCTCATTTAGCTTTTATAAGGATCAGTCCCTCTCTTTCTTTGTTTATGACTGTATTGTAATCATCCGGAATAAAAAAATAAATGTATGACTCAGTGAAATAAGAGGGCTATTTCTGCCAAAATAGTGAAATAGCAATGGAAATGTTTCTATCAAACATATGAAGTATAGGGAATCCGTTATATGGATGGAAACTGGTTGCGAATATGGGCAAAACAGCTTATGATAAAGAATAATATAAACGGAAGTTTGCACAGTTCAGAATACATACTGTGTTAAATAATTTAGAACAAGAAAGGTAGGCGTATGGGTATGAAAATCCGGCAGATTGGAGTTTTATCTGTAAAAATTTTTACACAGGATGATGTTTTGGCACAAAACAGATTGCTTAGCAAAAGTGATCGAGAAATGGATACCAGAGCTGTTGCAGCAGTTAAGTCAGCAATCTATAAGGCAAAAATCTGCAAAAAGCCCATTGCAAAATATGATCCGGTGTTGAAAACGGTATATATAGAATATGCAGATGGAAGGAGATGTTATGTTGAGTAAAAAAGAAAATCTGGCAGTACGTGCTATGCAGTTACTGCAGAAACAGATGAAGCATGAGGCAGAAGAAACAGGACTTGTTTCCGAAGAACGTATTATGGATGTCGTTAAGGAAGTTCGTTCAGAAAGAGAGAATATAATCAGAAAATGGAGATGGATGATGCCAAAAGCATATTGGAAACGTTAAAGAACTATTGGAGAGAGATGGCGAAGAATCAGTAAACTAAAATCTTTTTTGAGAAGGAGCTTTTATGGAGTTAAATGTTAATTCCCCTGCATATTTTGCAGATCATTATGGTATAGATGATGAAGTATATAAATACTGTCAGCAGTTACATGATTTTTTTAAACCCAGGGAATACAGTGAGAGTATGAACATTATCGGAATTACACCTGTTATTGCACCAAAAGAAATATACGATCAGGGAATGTGGAAAGAGAAAGTCCAGGTAGTGGGATTAGGATCCTGTGCGATGATCGATATTAGAATGGATTTTGACAATTATTATAATGCCGATAGTAGTGGGAAAATAGAATTGATTCAGCAAATGATAATCAGAGCTGTGAGAAAAATTAAATCGAAAGGAAAATTTGACTGGGAAAAATTCAGAGATGATTTATTGAGTTATCAAGGTTAATTATAATGCGGATGGGGGAAAGGCATGATTATTAATATGGCATCTACATCAGCTCATGATGAGAATGAAGTTCAATTAGAGGTTGTTGCTGAAAAGGGTGAAATAATTAAAATCGGTGATATTATTACAATTCCGATGAATGACCACACTTTTGAGCAGCGTGAGATTACAGATATGTATAGAGACTGGAAAAAGTGGAAAAGAGGTAAAGACCTATTTTGTGAAATAAGAGAGGGCGAATGGGCAAACTGTATCATCCATAATATTTTTTCCGGAGATATCCATACGATACATTCGCCTTATGAGGAAGAACTGTTCGACAAAGATTGGGTAAGTGGCTAATATTAAATCAAGTAATTGTAAAGGAGACATCATCATGGGATTATTCGATAAGTTAAAAGGGAAAAAAGAAACCGCAGATTGGAGCAATGCATATATCGCAACACCGAACTTCTATGGAAAACCAGATGGTACACCGTTTGGTGCTATTGCATTGACAGAGGGGACGGAAACGGTTTTACCCAAATCTCCGCGGAAAAAATATCTAGTAGACGGTAAGGTTGTATCCGAATGGAAATTAGTGCTTGTCAGTACCACAAAAGATACGATTATCGGAGATGCAGATTATTTTATGGCATTAAAGAATATTGAAAAATATGCTCTTGATTCAAAGGAAGATAGTATTTTAGTAAAAGGTCTTTCGTTAAGTGAATTGGAAAGTTTGGCGGGATTATAAAATGAATGAACTTATTCAGGAAATTATGTCAAACATAAACAAGAAAGGCATCCAAAGGGACTGTAAAAAGATATTGAAGAAATGCAGCATGAAGTCTGCAAAAGATACCGGTTTTATTACGGAATTAGCCGTCTGGTTATATATTTATGGATACACACAGGAAGCAATCTCTGTTTGTGATTTATTTTCAAATGAAAAATTTGATGGCAATTATACTCTTTGGAGTAACATAGATCATGCCTATTGTTTAAAAGCGCGAATACTCAGAGAAATGGGAAAGGTGAAAGAAAGCCAGGAGATTATTAAGTTTGTCAATAAATATAGGCATCCGGAGTTATACATAAATGGTGTAGAATGGTTTACAAAAACAATAGATGTGAATATTCAAAGTAATCTTGATGCAAACAGTAAAGCAAGGGCAAGAAGTTGGAGATTATTAAAACTGGAAGAGGCAATAGCACATAGAGAAGCGGAAAATATCCAATATCATCGGATATTTTGGATAAAACCATTGATGAGTTAAAAGAAATATTATCTGCTGAGAAATAAAAGGACGAGATAGATATGAGACTGTTGGATAAAGTTAAGAAAAAGGGATTTGAATCTGAAAATGTAAAACCAGAGAATAGTGAAGAAATTATAGTAGATAAATTTCCCTTTGCAGATGCACCGAATACTGCTTGTTTTACCTGCCGTCATGTGCTAGAGGAACACAAGCCAATCTTATATGTTTCTCATGATGAAGATGGATATTGGCAGTTCCTATGTGGTGGAAGTCATAAGGAAGAGGATGCGAGAGTAGCTTCTTTAGCATCGATTTTAAATATTGATGAAACAATGAGAGATTTGGTAGGATTAGATTACGGTGAATGTGCACAAGCAGAAGATGTTACAAGTGATTGGACTGTAAATAAAGAATGAGTTATTAAGTCGTGGTTTTTCAATGAATGAATTGAATAATATGTAAAGTAAGTAAGCCAGAAGAAAAACGGATTTTTAGAGGAGGTATGGATTTATGACGAAAGAGCAGATAATTGCTGGATTGCAAAATGCAGCAAAACCATATGAAGAATATTATATAGAAGATGATCTGATAGATGCTATCAACCAATATCCAGAACCTTTTGAATTAGTGGAGCCGATTTTAGAAATCATAGGTACAAATCCACTGGTCGATTTTGGAATGCCGGGGGATCTGCTTCATTTTGTAGAGCAATTTTATAAATATGGATATGAAGAATTACTGATTTCGTCGGTAAGAAAAAATCCAACTCCACATAATATCTGGATGGTGCACCGTTGCTATAATGATACGGAAAATCCAAAGCGTGAAATGTTTGCTGAACTTATGCGCGATTTGAAAAATGATAGTTCTGTTTCTGCGGAGATCAAAAACAGTATTGATGAATTTGATTGGGAATAAAGTAAATTACATAAAGTCATAACATATGGAAAAATCCATACCGAAAGGGTATTCACAAAGATGTGGGTACTTTTTTTTAGTTTCCGAAAAAATGGAATCGGCGTATATAAGAAGCATAAGTTATCACATTCTTTTTACAAGAATCTTCACAGATAGGCAGCGGCCTACGTCACAAGAGCAGGAAGTTCTACCTGCAGTAATCAACAAGGCAAAATAAAAGAGAAAGGAGAGCATGACATGTTATTTATTTCTGCGCTGGAACTGGTGCGGATGTGTCAGAAACATGGCATTTTAATTGGAACAGATTGCGTCATACATTTCTGCGATGAGCAGGGAACCTGGCATGAGATGACACATGCCGAGATGGCTATGGAACTGATGCAGAATGCAGAGGAGACCCGAAAATTATTACGGGAGTTATCAAAGGCAGGAACTACATTTTATTTAAAGGGATAAATTGCCTATTGCAAAGGTGCTGCCATGTGATAACAAAAAATGGAAAGGACAAAAGAAAAATGAAAGAATTGACACTTGAAGAAGTAAAAATCTATGTACTGGAGCATTTTTGTGAATATCTTCCAGTATGCTATCAAAAGAGTGCGCTGAGAGTGGAATCGGTGGTAAAGAATAATCAGAGATTAACGGGAATCAGTTTGGCGGGGGTAAAAATTTCTCCTGCCATTTATCTGGAACATATTTATGAAGAATATCTGGAGCATAAATCTTCTTTATGCCAGATTTTAAGCAAAAAAGCGAAACTGTTTTATGAACGCATGAAAAATGGGGAGGAGATCATGGCATTGTTAAAAAAGGTAAAAACAATGTCGAAAGAGGAAATCGGGAAACATCTGTTTCTTACCCTCGTACAGACCAAAAATAACCATGCGCTTTTGGAACATCGCATTCATCGGAAATTTCTGGATTTATCCGTATTATGTAATTACGAATTTACAGTTGGAAAAGAGCTGTTAAGTATCGGATTAAGCAAAATGCTGTTGGATCAGATTCAGTTATCGGAAGAGGAAGCGTTCAATCTGGCATATAAAAATTCCTGTGCAAGAGGAATACTTCGACAGGATGCAACATTCTACTCACTGGTAAAACTGGAAATGCGGTTGAATCCTGAACTGGAAATGCCTGATGTACATCTGGCATATTCACTCGATGGGGAGTATGGTGCAAATATCATGCTGAATAAGCAGTTTTTAAAAATGGCATCTGATCGTTTGGGTGGAGATTATTATGTAATACCAGCAAGTATTTATGAGCTTATCTTAATATCCGGAAAGATTGATCGTAGTGAGGAAGAAAGAACAGCTTTAAATAAAATGATAGGAGAGGCAAATAAAGTGGCAAAGATGGAGAAATTCATACTGTCAGACCATGCATACTTTTATAATTCCAAAACACACAAGTTGGAATGTGTCTACGAAGAGGAGTAATACCATATGATGAAAACAGTGATTTTATATCTGGCAAGTGCCATTGGTCTTATGCGGATGTTCCAGAAAGCAGGATATTTTGACAAAAAACTGGCATTTGTGCCGATTTTGAATGAATATCTTGCGTTCCGGCTGGCAGGTGTACAAAAAGAATTTCTTTTATACCTGGTCAGCAGTCTGGTATCCTGGCTGTTGCATTTTAATCGGTCATTGATTCTGGCTGCAGCAGGAGCTGGCATTTTTGCGTTGATCCTCCGGATTTACACATCGTATGAACTGGCCAAACATTATGGGACAGGAAAACTGATGGCGGCAGGCATTGTATGTTTTCCAGCACTTTCGTATCTGATTCTTGGATACGGAAAACATGTTTATCAAAAATAGCAGAATGGAGGAACAGGAAAATGAAAAATGAAGCAAAAGAAAACATCGAATATAAGGCTCAGATTAGAAAAGTGTGCCCAATGTGTGAGCGGGAAGTAATCCTGCGTCTGACAAACCAGCAGACGATGGAGCTAGAAGAGTATCAGCGCTATGGAGGACTGATTCAGGACCGTATGCCGTCCCAGGATAGATTCGGGCGCGAATTTATCAAAACCGGCTACTGCCCGGAATGCCAGGAAATGCTTTTCCACACTGAGTGTGAAGATTCTGTCTCATATATCATAAATGGAGTTGTTAAATAAGCAAAAGACGTGGAAAGAACAGGTAGCAATATCTGTTCTTTCTTTTATTAATGGGAGAACAAGATGAAAGCAGAGAAAACAGACAGAAAAGAGCAGGTGCAGGAACTGACGAAAAAGCTGGAGGATGGGATCACTGCATTGTTTGAGAGTGACCGTTATCTGGAGTATTTGACCATTATGGCAAGGTTCCACCATTACAGTTACCGGAATACACTACTGATCTTATTGCAATGTCCGGATGCAACACTGGTTGCCGGATTTCATGCATGGAAGCAGAAGTTTGGGCGTCATGTGAAAAAAGGTGAGACCGGGATCTGTATCCTGGCACCAATGGCGTACAAATACAAGAAGGAAAGTAAGAAACAGGATCAGGAAGTAGTGATTCTGGAACCGGAATCAGAAGATACAAAGCATACAAAAAAAGCGGAGCAGTCAGAGGAACTGGAAGAAAAATCAGAACAGAGGATCGTAGGCTTTCGTGTTGTCCGGGTATTTGATGTTACTCAGACGGAAGGAAAGGAGTTGCCACAGTTAGGGGTAGACGAACTGACGGGAGCGGTAACCGATTATGAAGTTCTCATACAGGCACTGCTTATGGTATCCCCAATGCCGGTCTCTTTTATCGAGATTGAGAGCGGAGCGAAAGGATACTGCAATGTGACCAAACGTGTTATCGCGATCCAGAAGGATATGAGCCAGTTGCAGACGGTCAAAACAATGATCCATGAGATCGCACATGCCATGCTGCATGCTGATAACGATAAGGTTGAAAGAAAAGATGCAGGTACCAGAGAAGTAGAGGCAGAAAGTATTGCTTATGTGGTATGTCAGTATCTGGGACTGGATACTTCCGATTATTCCTTTGCATATCTGATAGGCTGGAGCAGTGGTCGGCAGATGCCGGAACTGCGGGCATCCCTGCATACGATCCAGACAACAGCGGCAGATCTGATCGATCGGATAGAGGAGCAGATCAGTCAGACGAATGCCCGCAAAAGAAAGGCGGAATCGGAAGACTCCGGTCAGGAGATATCCGGTGTTGCGGGTGACTATTTTGAAATCTATCAGTTGAAAGAAAATATGGAAAATCGGCAGTTTTATTTTATGGATCTGTCATTCTGGCAGAGCAGAGGTGTGTCTGTGGAGCATACGAGGTATGACGTAACCTATACGGCACCATTGGATGAAAAAACTACACTGGATGATATTTACTGCCGGTTCAACATAGACCGACCTTCTGATTTCTTCGGGCATTCCTTATCCGTCAGTGATGTTGTTGTACTGCACCGGAAGGGGAAAACGGATAGTTATTTTGTAGATAACATAGGATTTCAACCAGTAACAGATTTTTTCAAGAAAGAGCCAAAGGATGTAGCAGTGTAATAGAAAGAGAAGGAGAAAAAGTAAATGGAACAAAACAAAATTGTTACTTATTATGTGATCAAGGATCTTGCAACATGGACAACACGCGGTTGTAAGCAGAGTGTATGCGAACGTTATGAACATGCGGAAGAAGCAATGCAGCAGTTTCGGGATTATGCACAGTGGCAGACCGTCATAGAGGATAAGCGCATTCGTGCAACGCTTGGAATCCGCATCAAGGGACTGGATTTTGACGTAGTTTACCGCATTGGTGGAAAAAATGCCTTGTCCTTAGAATTTCATCTTTCCTCATCTGTAAATGAGAATCAAAATTTTCTGGTAGCATTGCAGAATATCTGCCAGCAGCTTCCGGTAAGTCATGTCCGGATACATCGTCAGATGACGGAGGAGGAGAAAAAAGAGTGGACAAGAGAGCGGTTTACAAAATGGGTATTGCTTAATAATGTGCATGGGATTATCCAAGACTTGGAGAAAAAGTTTGAACCTCTTTATGAGCAACAGAAGCTGGAGCGCTTTTTGCCAACGAGACAGCAGCAGGATGTTGTGGAGCATATGTCACTTGGTGCATGGGACAATCCGTATTTTGAAGCATTGCCACCGGAGCATTTCGCATTATTTGTTCCGTCCCAATCCCTGTATGTCTGCATGCAGACAAGTGAAATGGAATTTGATTATACCCTGTATGACTCACAGGAGCATATACTGGATGGCGGCAGGCTGACCGGAAATGGAGCATGGACTATCTGGGACGCAATGAATGATCTTTTTGAAGAACTGGAAGTGGACTGGAAAGATATCATTATCCTGGATCATGACAGAGTCAAAGATTGGATCGAAAGCGGAGGAGAAAAGTAAACATAAGTTGAGATAAGGGAAGAAACCGATACCTGACAGGGCATAGTAAGCACTGCCAGTGTCGGTTTTTTCTTTTTCCCAAAATGCAAAGTCACTGAAAAAATGTAGCAATATGTGTGACAGTGGCTTATAATATGGTGATAAGTACGAGAGAGAAAGAGGGTTCAACGTGGCAAAATTGTATTTTCGCTATGGGGCAATGGGCAGCTCAAAGTCTGCCAACATTCTGATGGTTCGTTATAATTATGAAGAGCGTGGGCAGTATGCGGTGCTGTTAAAGCCAAGAACGGATAACCGGGACGGGCAACGGGAGATCAAATCCCGCATGGGTCTTGCAGCTCCGGCAGAGTATGTAGACAATTTTTTGAAAGAAATTTCAAAAAGCTGGAGTGAAACAGATACGGAATATCGGTATCAGGGGAAAAAAGTGGATGCGATCCTGATCGATGAGGCTCAGTTTCTTTCTGCAGAGGAAGTGGATACGCTGTCGGACATCGTTGATTTTTATGAAATACCAGTCCTTTGTTATGGGCTTCGGACGGATTTTTTGAATCACCTGTTCCCCGGCTCCAAACGGCTGATGGAGATCGCTGACGTGATAGAGGAAGTCCCAACGGTCTGCTGGTGTGGCAAACGGGCACAGTGTAATACCAGATATGCGGATGGGAAGATTGTCCGGGAAGGTGCACAGATCATGCTTGGCTCCAATGAGAGTTATGTGGCTTTGTGCAGGAAACATTATAAAGAGGGAAAGCTGTGGAAATAGCGATATAAAAGTGAAGAGAGTAAAACGGATGCTGGTAAGAATTTCAGCATCCGTTTTTTCGACCGTCTTTTAGTGGTTCAAAAATTTTTCTAATGTATGAGCTGTTTTAAAAGAGAATCCCAATTTCTCATAAATTAGATATAAGTGTTCTGTTGGAACTTTCGCGTCGAGCTGACGAGCTGGCACGACGGTTAAAAGGGTAGCATGATGTTTTTTGATGATGTAGCGTTCTGCCTTTGTCAACAATTTTTTACCGATTCCAGAATTTCGGTACTGGGGATCAACATAAAAATCCACAATTTGAAAATGATGGAGATCTTTATTGATTTCAACAATGTCAATATTTCCGATTTCCAATTTCTCATGATGAAACAAACCAATTTTCATTGCTTTAAATACGATATTGATGCGACCGCAATCTGTTGATTCGTTTACATATTTCCTCATAGAATTTCCTCCTTTCTTGATTATTTGTTATAACAGATAAATGCATCTGTTTTAACAATATAAATATGAAAGATGAAATATCATTTTTTTCGATTTTTATACAAGAGTTATTTGTTTATGATAAATAGTGTAATAGGTGGAATATATAACAAAAGTTTTGAAAATTGAAGAAGATATCGTGGATAGAAAGAAACGGATGCTGGTAAGAATTTCAGCATCCGTTTTTACGCTCATATATTTATTGCATGTTTTGTGTTACCAGCATTTGGAGCATTTTCCAAGTCCCATGCTGATTGCTTCCTGTTCCGTTACCTGAGTGGCTTTATCTGGATTCATCCTGCCGCAATTATTTTTGCTGTGGTATTTGGAACCGGTTTCGGATATCCAGACAGTGGCTTCCGAACCCTGCTCTGATTGTGCAGGAGGAGTGGATTCTACTGCCTGCTGTGCAGGCTGAGGTGTGACTGTTTCTGTTGATTCTGTCTGTGATTCCTGTGCCTGAACGTGAGCGGTGCCTGTTACCCGGTAGGTCGTGTTATCTTTTGCGACAACACTTGCATCTTCCCAGGAGTCACCGGTCTGGTAATCAATTCCGATGCCAGGCTGGATATTATATACATAATAACAAAATTGAATGCCTGCGCCCTGATCTTCCACAGAGTAGGCTTCCATTAGGACACCTCTGGCAACTAATTCATCCCCGGAAAACATCGGGGTTACACGATACAGTACATGGTTTCCGGTTGTATCGACATAATCATCGACTGCATTCTCAAAAGGCAGCATTCCGACAACATTTAAGTAGCGGGTTCCGGTGATCAGGTTCTTTGGGTTCGCGTTTTCTCCCGCCAACTGAAATCCGATCAGGTGACACCTGTTGTAAAGATAATTGCCATCGATGATGTCATTGTATTTTACGGTGTGCCAACCGGACGGTTTTACCATTCCGATCTTTCCGCGTGGTTCCGTAGGCTGCAGTTCTTTACAGATGTTTGCATAGGCAACGCCACATCTTCCGAGACTGTCTAATTCACTGTAATCTTCAAACGCATCTGTTCTCTGTTTGTCTGCATCTGTAAAAAAGGGTTGATTGTTATTGATCTCTACAAATGCATAGCCTTCATAGGCAGGGATGGCATCAAGGGATGCACTTGTGGATGAGACCTGCTCTGCATCTGAAACCTGTGTGGCATCAGAAGATTGTGCTGTGTCATCCTGATCCTGAAGCTCCGACTGGTCCAGTTCATCGGTGATCGCTTCCGCATCGGAAGCTTCCTGTGTGGTGTCAGTAACTGATGTTTCAATGGAAGGCTGCGGGTTTTCTGTTTGCACATCGCCGCATCCGCCCAGTGAAAACAGAAGGACAAAGGATAGCAGCAAGCCATACCAGCGGTTCCGTTTCTTAAAGTTCATGTTCCATTTCCTCTCTCTCTGTAAATAAATTCTCTCTGATCATTATACCAGAAGTAGCATGCATTTAAAATTATAATTTAAAAATCACAGGGAGTAATTTCCGATCTGAAAGAAAATTTTGAAAAAAATATAAATTTGTTGTTATTGGCAGCAGTCATTTTCCGTATATAGTATTGGGAGTGTTTCATAGCACTTCCCGATTACAAAGGAAAGAATGCATTTTGATATCAAAATAGACTATGCTTTAGATTAAGACTAAAATTTGGAATATCCAGGGCATCAATCTGCACATGTTTTGATACTTTTTGTCAGACTGTTTATTTTGATACAAAAATGCCGGTGTAACAAATGGGAAAGCTATACGCATATGCAAGGGTGTCTTCCCAGTCCCAGAGACTGGACCGCCAGATCCGAAATATTCTAAATTATCTCGGTGAGGACAGGGCATTAACCAAACTGTTCAAAGAAAAATATACCGGGACAAAACTGGACCGCCCGGAGTTTCAAAAATTATTGAAGATCCTAAAACCTGGGGATACGGTCATTTTCGATTCCGTATCCAGGATGAGCCGAAATGCAGAGGAAGGATTTCAGCTCTATATGGAATTGCTGGAAATGGGCATCAACCTGGAATTTATCAATGAGCCACACATCAATACGGATTATTACAAAAAGATGCAGGCAGAAACAGTTGCCATTGCAAAATCCGGCAGGGAATCTGTGGACAACCTGATCCAGTCTGTGCTTACGGCCATTACGGAATTTCAGCGGGCAGAGACAAAAGAGAAGATCCGGGTGGCATTTGAGCAGGCGGAAAAAGAGGTCACAGATCTGCATAAACGGATTTCACAGGGCATCCAGACGACGAAAGAGAAGAACCAGTTGCTGCCGCCAGAGGAGCAAAAGCAGATCGGAAGACGAACGGGTGTCTCTGTCAGGACAAAAAAATCAGTGGAAATGAAGAACCGGATCTTAAAGATGTCAAAGTGCTTTTCCGGCAACATGTCAGATAAGGAATGTGTGGAAATCTTACAGATCGCCAGAAATACGTTTTACAAATATAAGCGGGAACTTTTGGCAGAAATGGAAAGTGTCGGGAGCACAGTGGAATAAAGCGGTAACGTTAAAATCGGATGAGGGAGCATATCCCGTCATCCGATTTTTCGCGACGGTTAAGTTTCATGACTTCTTGGGCGGTACTGGGAAGGGGAGCAGCCTTTCTGCTTATGAAAGATCCGGCTGAAATACAGGGCATTGTTGTATCCGACAATGCGTGCAATTTCATTGATGGAGTAAGTTGTATTTTCCAACAGTACCTGTGCGTTGGTCATCCGAAGCGAAGTAATGAACTGCACCGGTGTTTCCCCGGTATATTTTTTGAAATTACGGATGAACCAGCTCACACTCATGCCAAGGGAAGATGCATACGCATCGATGTTAATGTCATGGTTGTAATTCTGGTTAAAGTAGGAGGCAGTAGTATCCATCTGCCGGTCCAGAAATTCATTTTTCAGGGTGTGCTCCTGGAGCATTGCCCGGTGGAAGATGATGAGCAGATGGCATAGTAACAGCGTCAGCATTTCCTGATAATCCGCATCACATTTCTGTAACTCTAAGATCATGCGTTTAAAGACGCGCTCATACTCTAAGGATGTCCCGACCGGGAAGATCCGTTCTTTATCTGCAAATCCATTTTTCCGTAAGATATTTTTTACTTCGCCGCCGGTAAAGTGTACCCAGTAAACTTCTGTTTTGTCTTTCCCGTAAAATTCATACTTCTGCAGTTCTGCGGGACGGAAGAGTACAATGTTCCCGGCAGGGACGATGGTCTCATTTTCCGGTTTATCAAAATGAAAATGCACCAGTCCGGAAGCGATGTAAATGATCTGGAAGTCTTTTCGTCCCTTGGGGCGGTAGGTTGGCATTTTTGGATGGCTGGAGAGCCGGTAGGTGCCACAGCTTCTTTGATAAAGCTTTCATTAAATCCCCAGAGATTCATGGAAACGGTGGTGTACCCATCGATGTCCTGCCAGGTAGCTCCTTTATCTTCGGTAAAGTGGATGCCGTTTTCATACGTTTCAATCTGTGTATGCTCCACGACACTGACCAGGTTGGCATCAGCATCGGTGGTGCAGACACCTCTTGCAACGGAGCCGTTTTCCGTAACGGTATTTTTTAACTGATAGCCGACCATGCAGTAGCGGTATTTATCATCATCTGAATGTGTGGACAGGTAATCGTAGATGATCTGAAAACAGGTGGTGCTATAGTAATCATCCGCGTTGATCACTGCAAACGGTGCATCAATGAGATCTCTGGCTGCAAGGATCGCATGGCAGGTGCCCCATGGTTTTTCCCGTCCGTCCGGTACGGTATATCCTTCCGGCAGGTCCTCTAAATCTTGATAAGCATAGGAAACATCCATATAGTTTGCGATACGTGCTCCGATTGCTTCGTGAAAATCCTTTTCGATGGAGTGCTTGATAATAAAGATCACGCGTTCAAACCCGGCACGACGGGCATCATATAGTGAATAGTCCATAATGACTTCCCCATGGCTGCCAACAGGATCTATCTGTTTTAATCCCCCATAGCGGCTGCCATAACAACTAAGATCGGTTTTTTCATGTATGTATACCTCCTGTGTAAAAATGCTGGAAGGCAGACGGGTATGTGATTGAATAAACACGTAAGTCTGTCTCCGTTCGATTGTGCCCTAAGTATACTGCAAATAAAATGAAGTACAATGGATAATACCGGAAGAAAAAAGTGGCAAAATGGTACAATACAGAAAGATGGGAAAAACGGAAGAGAAGATGATTAGCCCAGGGGTGGATTTTTTGCGGAAGTTATGGAAAAGTAATAAAAAATAGAAGTCCACTCCGTTTAAGAGTGAACTTCTGATTCGTTGATTGGTTTTTGTGGGAAGAATAGCATTGCAGATGCTGCAAAAATACCATTTTTGTAATTAAATTGTAAAGCACCATCATATTTTTCAACTGCCTGAGCTACATTATGTAATCCCCAACCATGGAAGGAAGATTTATTTGTCCGTTTCGGAAATCCGTCAGTTGCAAACTCAATTTCAAGAGATGGATTTCTGATTTCTATGATGACAAATTTTTTGATACTTTGGATATGGATTTTTATTGGTACAGTTTGCTCCGGTAATTGTTTCGTTGCTTTTATTGCGTTATCCAGTAAATTAGCCAATATCGTACAAAGATCGGCATCCTCAATACCTGTATTGTATGGAAATTCTGCTTGAACATCATAGTGGATACCTTGATTTTCCATAAGCTGTATTTTGTCATTTAATACGGCATCTACGACATCATTATCGGTCCAGCTCGTTTTCTTTAATAATTGGACCGGTTTTTGTATATTTTCAATGTAATTTATGGCATCTGAAACACGATTTTCTTCAAGCAGATGGTATAGTGTGTACAGATGATTTCTGATATCATGGTACAGCATTGCATTTTGATTAAACATTGCAGAGAGATTTTGATATTTTTCTTCCAATAAATGTTTGCTCAATGCTTCTTTTTCTTGTAAATGTCTGCGGCTTCGTAAGTCAATTTCAAAAAGCAGGATGAAAAACAGCAGTAATAAGAAAGCAGCGAAAACCACCCAGAGTTTTGAAGTTGTTGTCGTATAATTTTGAAATGTACTATGGATCATATATAAAATACTGATATATCCTAATACCGTAACAATCGCCAGTTTCCAGACGTAAAATTTTTCTTTTGCAATACGCCGGATGACAGCACATACAAGAAGGACAACAATCGCCTGTCCACATTTTGTTGTAAGTGAGAAGATAAAACGTGGCCATCCATAATCTAAAATGAGTGTAAGATAATCAGCTCTGTAAGAAGAAAAATGCATGATCAGTGAGGCATAACAAAATTCATAGCATCCCATCATCAATACATAAAATGCACTTATGGAAAGTAGCATAAAATAATCTTTCCGGACTAAAATACATCCGCCAA
Source organism: Roseburia sp. OM02-15 (assembly GCF_003481835.1). Taxonomy (NCBI): domain Bacteria; kingdom Bacillati; phylum Bacillota; class Clostridia; order Lachnospirales; family Lachnospiraceae; genus Roseburia; species Roseburia sp. OM02-15. The sequence goes on along the minus strand of NZ_QULX01000018.1, from coordinate 16,146 downwards.
TAAAGGTAGACAGGACGAATATTATAACTGAAAATGCAGAGAACAATGATATCTGGTTAATAAACGTAGTGCAGCAGGCTGATACAAGCGTGATAATAAATGCATATTTATAATTAATATCAGAATAAATGGCTTTTAATATAATAAAAAATAAAAATACTTCGATGAATGTAAAACCATAATCAAAAATCATAAATAAAGCTGTCATAGTGAATCCCTCCATAATTTTTGAAGCTGAAATTTCAACTCTTTCATACGAGGAATACTGGCAAGGATAAAATGACCATTATCTAATTCAATGGTTGTATCTCGAATGCATACAATATGAATTAGGTTTACGATAATACCTCTGTCAATAAAAATAAAATCAGAACTGTTAAGGCTTTCCATAATCGGGACTAAACTTTTTCGTTCTTTTAAAGTATCTTGATTTGCTAAATAAAAAATACTATTTTTCCCTTCACGCTGTATGTATAAAATGTCTTTCAATACTATTTTTCGATGCATTCGGTTATACGATAAGAGATAATATTGATCTTCCTGTAAATGAATCATTTTAAGTGCATCTGCAATAGCTAGTGGCAATTTCTTAGGAATGGTTTCTTTATCAATATACCGGAAAATGGATAGTTCAAATGCATCCAATGCATATTTGGAATGGGCGGTAATAAAAATAATCAATGAATTTGGCAAATGTTTTCGGATATTTGCGGCTAATTCCATACCATCAATGTGTGGCATTTGAATATCCGTTAGTATAAGATCATAAAAATGCCCTTCGTTTATATCATAATTTAAAAATTTACTTTCCCTATAAAGCGTAATTTCTGCAAGTTCATGATTTGATTTTAGTATATCCGTTACTGCCTGATTCAGATTTTGTAAAGATACTTCTGAATCATCACAAATTGCAATTTGAATCAATTTATAAAACCTCCCTAAAAATAAAACTATTTAGATGATAACTCAAATAGCAAATAATAACAATGTTTTATTTGGAACTGTCACATTCAGAGACAGATGGACATAATGTATCAGGTTTTTGAGGCTGATAGGATAGCCAATTAGAAGTAGTTCCGGCACATGTTTTGGCAATCCACTCTAATAATGATGTAATAAAATTCATAATAATTCCTTCTTTCGTACAAGTGTTAGCATAAAGATTTCTATAAGTGCAATCGCTGGCATAAGAGCAAGGGGGTAGTCTAAAAATGACAATACAATCAATCCTAAATATTCAGTAATAGAAAATATAATGCATAGCATATGATTTTTGCGGATTTGCGTAGTGGTGAGAGGTTGATCTGAATGTATTATAGGTTTTTGCTTTGTAAAATAGGTTACAATAACAAGCATTATAATTATAAGGTATAGGGGTGAAAACTTTACCATATATAAAAACTTGTATAGTATAATTCCAAAAACAAAAAGTAACATAGATAGAAAAAAACACCCATGATATGTTTTTGCATGGTAACCGCCTACTACGGATCTTATAGGCATGAAAAATAGCAGGTATAGGATACCATGGATAGGTCCTATGGATAATGTTGCTATGGTAATGATTCCAAGTATTCCAATTATAGTGGATAAAAAATATTCTAATGCATATTGATAAATATCACGCTTCTGGTAATCAGCTCCCTTCTTGATTAATTGTTCTGTAAGTAATTTTGCTAATTGCTCCATAATACTTCCCCCCTGCAGTTTAGCTGACTGTATCTTAACATATAAAATCAAAAATAGTTTACTGTGTCCGCGAATAATAGGGTTTCTGTCCGCGAATCAGTCTCTAATAAGGATTGACGGACTGATAGTATATGATTGACGGACATTTCAAGACAGACAGAAAAAAATATGTCATAGTATGGTTACACAGAAATACTGGAAGAAAGAGAGAAAGGAGAAAATACTATGAGAAAGAAATTATTAACAGGTATTATGACTGCAGCAATGGTAATGTGTTTGGGAGTAACACCTGCATTTGCAGGAAATACGAATTATGCGACTGGAAAAGTAACAAACGTTTATGGTACATTCACATATCGTGCGATGACTAGTTACCCAAACAAAAAAGCGACAGCAAATGCAATGTGGTTTATGAATATAAGTAGTCTTAACTTTGCGGGTTCAATAGATGGTACATCTGGAATAACATTTAAACCAATGTTGCGTTCAGGAAATTCTTCTTATACTGAAGTTGAAGATGCAGATGCTGCATGGGCAAAAACAACAATGAGTACTAAGTATTATAGTTGGAATGGTCATGGACCTGCAAATGTAACATATTATCTGGGAGTACGATTAGATAATAGATTGAGAAATACCAGTGCAACAGCTTCGGGTTACTGGAATGCAAATTAACAACTACTGAGAAAATATAATAATGTAATAGGGTAAAGTAACTTTATTCCGGTATTTCTGAAGTTGATGGAAGCAAGGAAAAATATATGAAGAGGAAAGTTACGACAGTTTTATTTTTATCTCTAATAGTTGGAATGATGTCTGCCTGTGGAAAACCGGAGTTGGATAATACTTCGGTACAGGCTGAATCATTAGATAAGATAGTGCGACAACAAATAAAAGAAGAACAGGGTCGATGGATTGAATGTACGTTTGCAATACCAAATAAAGATGAATATCCAAGTGATATACACATTGCAGCAACTGTTACTGTACCGGAATCTGAAATTGTGCAAGGCGATTATGAACAGACACTGATTTCTAAAAATCAAATAGAAGAAGTATTACTTAATGATCAAAAAATGGAATCAGTAGAAAGTAGCGTCTTAGAAGAAGTATGGCAAATTGCATCAGAGTCAGAAAGTAATAAAGCATTCAAAGTTGATTATACGATAGATAATGGAATCAAAAAGTCTTTTTATGAGAATACTTCTATCCAGAATGTTGCAGACATTGAGTATACGGAAAATAATTGTCCAACACAGGAAATGAAAGAACAGCTAAAAGTTTTATCTGAAAAAGCGAAGGGAGTATCAGAACAGCTTGGCATAACATCGTATATTTTAACGACAAGAATAGGCGGGAATAATGGATACTATATGGCAGACGTTTTAAGTGCTCCTTGTATTGATGATGTCCCATTAGTTGAGCGTACTGGGATTTTACGAGATAGCTATTTTATTTCAAATGATGGGGTTAGCAGTATGCAGATTCATGGATTTTATTCAAAAAAGAATGAGAAAAGAGTTTCTGTTATGTCTGTTGATGATATGCTAAAGATTGTAAAAGAAAAGGCAGAGAATGGAGAAATACTAGGATGGAAAGATGTCACTTATACAAATATTACGTTAGCATATTACCTAAATTCTGGAACGAATAGTTTTTATCCTGTTTGGTATATATTTTCGAACTCATCAGATGCATATATCTGTATCAATGCACAGAACGGTGAATTGTTATCTTAATAAAAACTGCTCAGATACTAATGGATACATTGTTAAATATATAGGAGAGAAATAATTATGCTAGGTCATATGATAAAGCGTGCAATCTGTAACAAGTGGATGGTATTAGCATGCACTGTTTCGATCGCAATTATTTATTATGAAATATTGCTTGGATGGATACCAATTAGGGGGATGATAAAAGAACCAGAATATTATAATGGATTGGCACAGATGGTTTGGTTGTTTTCCTTATGCTCATACTACACGTTTGCTGGAATGTTTCCGGGGCTTGCATATGGAAGTTCATTATTAGAAGAACGTAATAGTGGATACCTAAATTATGTAAAAAACAGAATATCATTAAAAAAATATATGGGGTATAAGGTGATTGCAGTGGGTATTTCCGGTGCAGTATCAACGCTTATCCCATATCTTTCCGTAGCTGTTCCATTCAGTTTTTTTACGCGAAATTCTTCTGTAAAATTTTCGAAAGATTTTGCTGAACTTATATGGAATCGGGTTATAACAATGTGGGGAGAACCAGCAGTTTACATTTTGCGTGGTTTACTTATGGTTTTATTTGGAATTCTATGGGCTGAATTGGCACTTCTGCTTTCAATGGTTATAAGAAACAAATATATTGTCTATATTTTGCCATTTGTAATCTATCAGATTTTGTGGATTGCATTACCTCATGCAGTGAGCCCGATTTTTATGATTGGATACGATTACGATTATAACGATTCATTGATACGACCATACCTTTTGTTTGCAATTTATATTGTAGGGGTAGTTTTGGCGATATGGTTTTTATTCAGGAGGCAGAAAAAACATGAGAAAATTTAAAACAATGTTCTTGCTGCTCTGGTATCAGTTGCAGACAGTAGCATATCGGAAGCGATGTGTTGCAGGTTATCTAGTTGGAATAGCATCAATAGCTGTTACGTCTGTGAATTATTATCATTTTTTAGGAACACATACAGGAAATTTGTGGGAAGCGTTTATTCAACATTTTGGTATGTATGGAAATATTTCCTTGGTCGTTTTCGGATTTATTATCGTGATATCGGATGCACCATTTATCTATTCCGATTCATTTTTGAAGATTCATCGTACAGGAAGAAAGAATTGGTATGATGCGATGTGGTTGTATATCGTAATTCAGGCTATACTATACTATTTTATATTGGCACTCCTAAGTGCAGTGATTTTAATAAGAAAAACCTATATGAATAATATATGGAGTCAGGCTATACAGAGTTATGCAGGGGCAAGTTCATTCCGAAATAATTTATCGATTCCATCACCGTTGTTACTGAGTCAATACAGTCCATGGTCAGCGATGATACATACGTTTTTGCTTATGGTTTTATATAGTGTATTTTTAGCTGGAATACTATTTGCTTTGAATATGTATTCAAATACTGCTTTTGGCACGATTACTGTTGGAGTTCTTCATGTAATTACAATGCTTATTTCTTCCTTGGATCGGTTCACATTTTTGGGACCATGGTTACATTTTAATAATGCTATTTTGTCGAACCATTTAGGTGATTATGGACTTACTTTGGCACATTCCTATATTTATTTCGTTGTTAGTATTTATATTGTATATATGTTAGGAAAATTTGTCGTAGTCCATACAGATTTTAGAATGTTAGGAAGCAGTGAAAATAATGAATAAAAAATTTTTATTATCGATTGTGATTACGGTTGGATTAACATTTTTTTTAGGCATTACGGCATTAGATTTTACAGATTTGCTGTCCGGACCGGGATGGACACCGGAAAATGATGGATTTTATGGGATGGATATTGTGCAATGGCTGTTGCTTTTTATGCCTGTCTATGCTTTGGAACTATGGCATTGTGAAAATATGTTAGATCAGGCATTTTTATACGCGTATCGTTACCAAAAAGTACAGAGATGGTGGTTACATACATATGGAACACTTATTTTACAAACAGTAATTTTGTATTTGTGCGTGAGTGGATGTGCATGTATTATCATGGGTAATCATTTAACAAAGCAGATAGCATTACCGCTGTTTTTGATTATGTTACATTCGGTGTTCTTATTAGCTTTTTCTATTTGGATCAAAATGATAAGTGGAAATATGATTGTTGCAAGTATCTTGGCAGTAGTTTTAGAAACGGCCGCAAAATTTATGGTAGTTACGCAACATTTGACACCAGCACACAGTCCATTTTCCTGGGGAATGTATTATTATATCAGACAAAATTATGGAGATGGAGGCTTTTCTGTTATGGTGGTAGCAGTCATTCAATTACTGGTGATTTGCAGTCTGTTAATATTAGTATCCAGAAGAGGAAAAGTATTGTTGTTAAGGAGGATCAGTGATGGAAAAGTTCATTGAGGTTAAACATGTAAGTAAAGCCTTCAAAGGTGAAAATGTTTTAGAGGATATTAATCTTGAATTATATGATGATCATATTTATGGATTTGTAGGACGGAATGGCTCTGGCAAATCAGTTTTGTTCAAACTGATCTGTGGTTATATGTATCCCAATCTTGGAGAGATCATTGTTCGCGGAAAAAAAATAGGAAAAGATGTAGACTTTCCGGAGAATTTAGGTGCATTGATTGAAAATCCGGGATTTTTATGGCATGAAAGTGGATTGTCAAATTTAGTATATCTGGCAAAGATTGCCGGAAAAATATCGAAAGAGGATGTAAAAGAGGCAATCAAGCGCGTTGGGTTAGATCCGAATTCCAAGAAACATGTAGGAAAATATTCACTTGGTATGAAACAGCGTTTGGGGATTGCACAGGCAATCATGGAAGATCCGGACATACTAATTTTAGATGAACCTATGAATGGGTTGGATGAGAGCGGCATAGAAGATATGCGAAAGCTGATCTTGGAATTTAGAAAAACTGGAAAGATTGTATTGATTGCGAGCCATAACAAGGAAGACATTCAGGTATTATGCGATGAAGTATTTGAAATGAAAAATGGAAAACTCTGTAATAAGGAAACAGCATAAAATGGGAATCTATGGATGGAAACAAATAGTGAAAATAAGATAATCCAGATGTGGTCTGGCAAAGATCCATTTAGCGCCCCACAACATTTTAAAGAGGTTGTGAGAGCCAGGTTAAAAAATGTAGCAAAGAAAATTTTTTATATAAGAGTAAAGCGTTAGAAAGGCGGTAGAGGAAGCTGTGAAAAAGAAAGTTATGAGAACATTTTGTTGTATATTGGCAACATTATTTTTAAGTGTACCAGGTATTGCGTATGCAGCGGAAACAGGAAATGCTCCAGCAGATAATGTACAAAACTGTGAGATACAGATTTTATCAACGGATGTGGAACATAATCGTAGTTTGGCAAGAGTGACAACACATACTGCGAATGGTGAGATCATCAATAATGGAGTGCGGTTAAGAAAATCTCCAAGTACATCTGCAACGATTCTTGAACTCATGTATGATGGAGAACTGATCTGGATTGACTGGTCTGCATATGGAAGTGCCGGATTAAATTGGCATCGTGTACAGCGGATTAAAACAGGAACCTACGGATGGGTGAGCAAATCCTATGTATATCATTGGGATTAAGAAAAACGATTGATTATTGCAGAGGGTTTTGCTCTCTGCAATTTTTCTTTATAAAAAGATGCAGATAACATGCATATTCGACTTGATGTAAATTTTAGAAAACCATTTGCAGGTTTCAACTGTCTTATATATGTAACGGAAAATTATAGTAGAGAATTGGTGGACGAACTTATATGAGTGTAATGAATAAGGAAGAATTATCGAAGCTGATCTTGGAAAATCAAAAGGAAATGTATGTCTTGGCGTATTCCATACTGAAAAATCAGGCGGATGCCCAGGATGCAGTGAGCGAATGTATCGTGCGTGCATTTGAAAACAGGACAAGTCTCAGGAAACGTACAAGTGCAAGATCCTGGCTGATGAAGATTCTGATCAATGTATCCCGTTCGGCGATCACGAAACGACAGAAAGTTGTGCTTTTTGCTGATCCGGAACAATACGAGCAGGAACCAGAAACAGCGGAAGACCATTTATGGTCAGTAATTCTGGAACTGACGGAAAATGTGTGTGTTGTCATGGTTCTCTATTATTATGAGGGATTTTCGGTAAGGGAGATCAGTACACTGTTAGATATTCCGGAAGGAACGACAAAAACAAGGCTCTCATCCGGGAGAAAACAGCTGGCAAAATGGATAGAGGACGGAAAGGAGCGTGGACATGTTATCTGATGAAAAAATGGATCGAGAGATTCGGGAGCATGTAAAGGAGCATCCGGTGATTTTACCGGAAGATTACCAGGCAATGGTACAGGAGCAAATCAAAAAATGTTGTGAAGGGGAAATGCATATGAATAAGAAAAAACAGAGAAAAAAGAAAATGATTGCAGCAGCTTGCGTTATATTATGCGTTGGAGTTTGTGGCGCTGGTGGCGTGCGTGCTGGAATGAATTATGCAAAACAGCGTGCGGAGCAGACCTCTGAAAAGGAGCAGGAAGATTTATGGACGGATGCTGCCAAAGCGGATGCAGATACATTTTCCAGAGAGTTATCACAAAAGGAGCAAAAGCGGCTGAATGAACTGGCAGAGAAATACCAGGCAGAAGGTTTATTCCCAGATGGAAGCATTTTGCAGATTTCGGATAAATCTGAAATTGTATCAGATCAGATCTGTTTTCTGGCTCAGAACAGTACCTTTTATCTGCCAGAGAAAGCATTGAATGATGAGCAGATGTTGGAATTGATCGATTTTTATGCAAAGCGGGATTACAGTGTGACAGCACAGGGACAAAAAGATGCAGATGTGACCAATGCTTCAGCAGATGATGTGACAGAAATTACCCAAGAGGAAGCATTAGAAAAAGCATCTACTTTGTTGGAGCAGTTATATGGGATTGATACGGATACGCTTGCAGTTGATACAGAGCATGATCAGGCATTAGACGCAAATGGAGAGACATTTACAACAGATCATATTACTTATCGGGATGAAGCGGCAGGTATTTCCTATATGGTATCCGTAAATCTGCAGAATGGAGAAATAAAGACTGTTTCAGCGGAAAAAGACACTGGTTCAAATTATTCCAAAAAAATAGCGGAAGATGCAGCACAGTACCAGGGACTTTCTTTGGATGCAGAGAAGATGGCGCATGCATATATGGGAGAAAATGCTGTGTGGACTGCAAAACGGATCGAATATATGCGGGATGAAAAGCAGATGCTAGGAACAGGAATTGTAAATTATATCTTTGTGACAGATGCAGATGCTTGTGTTATAAGTTATAGCTGTGCACAGCAGTATTTCTACCAGGTTCGACAATTCTCAAAGGATGAGTTAGACAGCTACTTGTCAGATGAAAAAGAGCAGGGGGCATTGAGAAGCCTGGAACAGATAATAGCAGACGTAAAGTAGTGAAAGTATCATATGAAAATACGACAAAAAGTGGCAGGAGATAAAAAACTTCTGTCACTTTTTTGCGTCGAATAAGTGTTAAGTTTCCTCCCAGTTCAAATCAACGTATATATCTATTAAGAGTCAATAATACATTCGAGACAGAATGATTCAGTCAGGAGCGGTGTCAGTAGCAGACAATAAGCTCAGTCAGTAAAAAGCAAGGTTCCTTGCAAACAAACCCAAGTGGATATAACAGGAGCAATCCTGTTTATATTAAAAAGAAAATATTCGGATACCGGAAAGCAGGGCATCATGCTCTGCTTTTTCGTATTCCCAAAAAGAGGAACGAAGGAGGAACAGAAAAAATGAAGATCACAATTCAAAATGGTGAGCTGGAGCAGAAAGTTGGTATTGCGCTCAAAGGTATAAATGGTAGGAATAGCACAAGGCCGATTTTAAAATGCATCATCATCAAAGCGAAAGAGGATGAAATCCTGCTGGAAGCTACTAACCTGGAGATTGGATTACGGGTGAAGGTAGACGGAACGGTAGAAGAGGAAGGATGCTGTGCGATTGATGGAAAATCACTGGCAGACATTTCCAGAAAAATGCCTGACGGTAATGTGGTAATTCAATCGGATGAAAAAATGGCTGTGATATCCGGGAAAAAGGTGAAGATCAAGCTGCCAGTCAGCGATGTCGAGAACTTCCCAGGACTTCCGGATCTGACAGAAATGGAAGTAAGTTGCAGCGTGTTGCAGGGAATGTTAAAAGATGCCTTAAATGGGGTACTATTTTCCATTGCGGTCACAGAAGTGAATCAAATGCTGTCGGTGGTACATGTTAAGTGTGAGGAAGGGCAGATGCGTCTGACCGGACTGGATGGTCATCGGATCGCAATCCGGGCGCTAGAGGTACAGACGGAGGAAATGGAATTAAATCTTCCGGGAATCCCATTAAAAGAGATCGCCAAGCTGTTAAATAATGAGGAACAGAAAGTAGATCTGTGTGTAACGGAGCATCTGGCTTGCTTTCTGATGCCAGATGTCTGGGCATCTATGCGGCTGGTTGATGGAAAATATTTTGATCTTTCTGCATTCCTGCAGGATAAGACAAACAGAAAGATCAGAATCGATAAGACACAGTTAAAGGACAGTGTTTCCAGGGCATTGCTGCTGCTGGCAGATAAGGTGCAGAAGCCATTGGTCGTACAGGTTGCGGAGAATAAAGTGACACTGGAAGCTGTGACCACAGCAGGGGAAATGTCAGAGTCGATCAATGCCGTAACGGAAGGGGAAAGTGGACTGCTAAGAATAGGATATAATCCCCGCTATCTGATGGAGATCTTGCAGGCCGTAGAGGATGAAACCATTGACTTGAGTTTGGGTGGTGCAAATGATCCTTGTCTGATCAAAGGGATGGATTATCTCTATGTTCTTTTACCGGTTTCATTAGGCAAAACAGAAGCAGCACTTTAAATATTGGAAAGGAAATTTTTGATGAAGAAAGTATTAAAAGGAAAAGTATATTGCACCGAGACTGCAAAAGAAGTTGCGCGTATTGAGAATGGATGTATTTTTTACCACAGTGTTAAAATCTTATTCCAAAAAAACAGGGGAATATTTCCTTTATGAAAAGTACGTCGTAGATGAAAGTATCGAACCATATACGAAAGAGGAAGCGGATGCGTGGCTCAAACGGCATAAAGCTGAAATTGAGGAAACAAAAAAACGTAACAAGAAGTAATTGCAGGTACGGGTCATGTCAAAATAGGTTGATCTTGGAACCGGAATGTGATTTGCAGAAACTTTTTTGTAGAAAATTGTAAATATTTGTTACTACATGCCCGTTAAATCCGTATATAAGTATATAGGCATGGAAAGGAGGGCTGGAACAAATACTTACAATTCAAATGAAAACAGGAGGTAGAGAACTTGAAAGAAGAAGTGATTATGTGTAAAATAGTCTCAAAGACAAATGGATTTCATGGGAATAGTTGGGAGGTGAAGTACACCGATGAGCTATAAGATGGAAACATTTGAAGAACGCAAAGTGCGCTACATTGAGAAGATTAAAAATCTCACCATGATGAGCGACATTCTGGCAAGGAATGTGCTCAAAGATAAGGAATGCTGTGAATACATATTGCGTATCATTATGAATGACAGCATGTTGACCGTTCTTGATAACCAGGTTCAGGTGGATTACAAAAACTTACATGGCAGGAGTGCTGTTCTTGACTGTGTAGCAAAGTCGGGGGATGGTCGCCTGTTTAATGTAGAAATCCAGCAGGAAGATGAGGGAGCAATCCCGAAACGTGCCAGATATCATTTAGGATTAATGGATATGAATGTATTGAATCCGGGAGAGTTTTTTGATAAACTTCCCGAAACATATATTATATTTGTCACACAGGATGATACGCTTGGTTACAGATTACCGATTGCTCACGTGGATCGGATCATAAAAGAAAATGGGGCAGAATTTGGAGATGAAGCCCACATTATTTATGTGGATTCAAGCAAGCATGAGGATACAGAGCTTGGACGGCTGATGCATGATTTTCACTGCAAGGCGGCATCTGATATGCAGGACGGTGTATTAGCAAAAAGGATATACGAGTTAAAAGAGTCAGAGGAAGGAGTCACGCATATGTGTAAAGTGTTGGAAGAAATTCGTGAAGAGGGACGAATGGAAGACAAAATGGAAACAGCAAACAATTTATATAAGATGGGGATGCCATTGGAGCAGATTGCTCAGGCAGTGCAGGTAAGTGTTCAAATGATTCAGGAATGGCTTTCTGGAGAAACTTCCCCAGTGAAATAATTCTAGTAAATGGATGAATAGCCAGAAATAACAAGATATAGGCTCTGATAATATAACGATCAGAGCCTATCATGTTAAAGGAGGAGTAATAGAAAATGAGCCGAGAGATAGAAGAGATACGTGCAGAAGGCTATGCAAAGGGACGTGCAAAGGGATATGCCAAGGAATATGCAGAGGAATATGCGGAAGGTTATGTAGAAGGATATACAGAAGGCTATGCACTAGAAGAAAAAAAGGAAATGGCGAATCGATTAAATGACTTTGGCCTGCCAGTGGAGCAGATTGCCCAAGCGTTAAATGCAGATGTTTCCATGGTGCAGGAATGGCTTGCTGAGCCACAGTTGCCGAAAGAACAGTAGGTAGGAAGAAAAGATAAAAACAGTGAAATCCTGGCTTCGTTTATTGAGGTCAGGATTTTTTTTCGCATTTTTTTGTTATGAAAGGTGCTCGAAATCCGTATATATAAGTAGACAGATGAGAAAGGATGCAGGAATATCCTGCAAATAGGTGCGAAAATGGAACAGTACACATTACCAATTATGCGTTACACAAATGAGATCTGGGATATTTTATATCCAGAGGCTACCAAGGATGAATGGAACTGGATGAACAATGTACATTCCAGTGCAGATGCCGCAATCATACAAATGCAAATGGCAAGGCAGAGTGCGCATTATCCTAAAAAACTGGGGAAAGTGCAGTTTGTGGTAATCGACCAGGAATTTTTTCAGTGGATTGGTATGACGATCCATGAGTGGGGGCAATTGTCACTTGGAAAAAAGGCGAAAGACATGCAGAAGTATTTTCATCAGTTGACGGAGCCGGATATGCAACGCCTTTTGGAAAAGAACCATATGGATCAGGATCATCGGATGTATGTTTACCGATTCCGGACAGAAAATATGTTACCAAATTTGTGTGAACTGCCAACGAATCTAAAAGAGCTGCTTACAGACTGCCTGAAACTGCGGGTGGATGGGAAGCCGTTATATCTACCGGGAATCTGCTTTCCCAAGAATTTTCATGGATTGGAATTTACACCATCAGAACTTTATCGGGATTTCCAGGAGATGGCAGAGATTTACTTTGCCACAGGTGCCAGCGTCCGGAAGGGAAAATACCGCGTGGACCAAAAGCGAGAGGTTCGGGAAGCATCCGGACAGGAGCTTCAGATTCCCTTTGTAGTGGCGCATGAAGCGAAGGCATCCATGAACCTAGAGGAGCTGTTTGAGTCACCATTTCACTCAAACGTATTTCCGGAAGAACTGCATACAGCTCTGAAAGAGACGTTTGGCGAGATCCAAAACCCACAGATTATACGCATTTTGGACTTGCCCTGGTTTATGAAGTTTCCATATGTAAAAAACTGACGTATATAAAGAATATCAGTCATAGATCAGGAAAAAATTGGAAGAGTTCGATGTATTCGGTCTAGGTAGGGAGCAAGATATTGAAAGCTGTTGTACAGTGTGGAGAAAAAGTTATTGCTCCGATTCAAATAGTGATCAAATTTCATACATAGAAGGCAGTTATTTACTCATATCAGAGAATAACTGCCTTTTTTGTCTGTCTATTGAATTATATTTTGTGGATTCTTAAAGCTGGTTATGATTTACCATAGCATTTCTATGAAATAGTATACTATTTTCCATTTCTCTTTATATAATGTAAATTACTATGATATTGACTTTAATCTGATATAGAAACAAAATTTTCTAAAGTAGGAATTGTGCTTATTAAGGGATTTCCACTTGATTTTACCCAAAAACAATATACAGATCATTGATAGCAGGACAAGTGTAATTAGCCATAGGTAATGTTGGCTATTCAAATAATAAAGTATGGATTCCGCTACAAAGATACAACAGATGGAAAGCATTAAACGAATTCCAAATGTATGGTACTCTCCTGGTAAAATTGGTCTGGAATCATTGATAACGGGAGAAATACACAAAATTGCTATCATACTTAATATTCCTAATATATAGGAAATTTTACAATTAACAACGGTAAAGTGTGATGTTTCCATTATCAAGAAAAAATACAGTGTGGATATTATTGTACAAATCCATGCATTATCGAAATGAAATCCTCCGGCAAAAGAACGTAGAGGAATAAATACGGAAAAGAAAAGAAGTCCTTCTATATAGCTATGTGTTATGAACATAATGAAAAAACATATTATAAAAGTTATTCCGATTTCGATCATGGCATGGATACCATATAAGACAATTTCCAGTTCTTTTTCAGTGTAGTTTTCAGTGCGAATTAGTTTTTCATATATTTTTTTGTACATTTCTTATGCTTCTCTTCCAATAAACAGGATGGGGTTTTTGGCTGATGGAAAACAAACCAGCAAAATCCATCTAAGGTCATAGCTGCAACAGCAGCAGTTGAATGAAGTAAAATTTTTTTCCCATTTTTTTTCATAATGTAAATCCTCCTTTTTGAAAAGAATACCATATAACGGGTATGAGCAATTCTATCAATCATTTTTAAGTATAAAAATGACATTTTTGCATGAATATATAGCAAATAGGTTTTCCTTATAACTAATTGGAGTATCACAGAACGGATTTTTTTATACACTTAGGGTTAAAAGGAGACGGGAATGGTGAAAAATCGTATTAAGGAATTACGCACGCAAAAGAAATTAACACAGCAGGGATTGGCAATGGCGATAGGATGTTCTCAGAATCAAATTAGCAAAATTGAATCGGGGAAAAGCGAACCAACAAGCAGTTTATTGAAATCATTGGCACATTTCTTTAAAGTGTCTGTGGATTACTTACTTTGTGAAACTGATTTTAGATATAAAGTAGATGTTTCCGAAGCATATAGTAATCAAAAATTTGTTGAGACATATGCCAGATATGCAGCTTTGCCAGTTAAAAAACAAGCACTCATAGAAGATCTTATAGATGCTCTTTCACCGGAAGAAAATGATTAATATAGCAATATGTGATGATAATGTATTTACAACAACTCAAATTGAAAATTTAATTACCAGTTTTATGAAACACAAAAATGTTGAGTATAATATTGATGTTTATTTTGATGGAAGTACACTTCTAAATGGATGTTCAACAACTTGTGTATATGATCTCGCATTTTTGGATATTGAAATGCGTGTGGATGGGATAACTGTTGCACGTAAAATGAGAGAAAAATCTTATGATACGGTTATCATATTCATTTCAGCATATACTTCATATTGTCAAGAATTATTTGAAGTAGAGCCATTAAGATTTGTACAGAAGCCTATTGATCAAGTTCGATTTAATGAATATCTGGAGCTGGCATTGAAAAAGATTATATCTGAGAAAAAGATTTATTCATTTATGTTTAAACATAAACGATTTTCAATTCTAGTCAAGGATATTATATATTTTGAAAGCCGACTACATACAATAATTATTCATACAGTAAATGGTGATATGTATCAAAGTGGAAAGTTAAATGATATAGAGAATAAATTTCAAGAAGGACAGCACAATTTTTTACGGATACATCAATCCTTTTTCGTGAACCTACATTATATTCAAGCATTGAGCTTTTCGGAAGTGAATTTATATGATGGTACATATTTAAAAATAAGTGAAAACAGAAGAAAAATGGTTCGTGAACAGTATTTACGAATTATGGAAAGATTGTAATGGAATACATAGTAACCTTCTTACAATATATTATATATTTTTGGATTATTGGAGAGTTTTTTAACTCTTTTTTTGATGAAAAACGAGAACTTAGCATGGTGTTCAGGATATGTATATGGTGTATCTTGTTTTTCTTAAACTTTTATTTCCTAAATTGGATAGGTGCAAAATATCTACTCAATTTTATTTTGCAGACGGCCTTTATGGGATGTGCATGTTATGCTTTATATCATGCGTCTGTTTTAAAAATTGCTTTACTTACATTTCTTTGGAATATAGTAGCTGCATTGATAGAGGTAATTGTATATATAATTTTACAGGGAATGCATTATCCGCAAGAGGTTTTTTATTTAACGGGAAGTATTATATCTAAAATGCTTTTGATCGCATTATTAACATATATTTCGCGAATATTTGTAAAAGGTTCTTTCTCAAAGTTACCGGTTAAATATTGGAGTTTTATGATGAGTATTCCACTTATCAGTAGTTTGATTATTTATTTGATTTTTGAAGCTGATAACAAAAATGGAAATACACATGTTAATTCTATGTTTGCGGCAGTGTTACTGTTATTGGTAAATATATGCATTTTTCATATTTATCAGCAAATGTCCAGATATATAGAACTTGAGCGTGCTCATATTATATACGAACAACAAATACAGAATACTTTAAAACAGATTCAGGGAAATGAGCACTCTTTGAAAACACTAAAGCGTGAGTATCATGATTTTAAAAATAAAATCATATATATACAAAATTTGGCTCAGAAAAATGACTGTTGGTCCTATGTCAAGATTTAGTACAAGTTAAAATGAGGTTTTCCTCATCTTAACTTACT
>NZ_QULX01000017.1:0-55000 GCF_003481835.1 Roseburia sp. OM02-15 | reverse complement strand
GACGAAAAACGAATCAATAATCCAGTAGCCGCCAGCGCTACTCCAAGAAAGACGATCTCAATATAAAATGCGATTCGATATTCTTTCCATATTTTCTTCTTCCACAATTTTTTTAACTTCTTCATACCATCCCCCCTGTCATCACAAATTTTCAAGGTTCATTGATCCTTTTTTCGTTCCGTTTTTCCATAGATCATTTAACACTATCTTTCACTATATCTACAATTTTTAAGGTTCATTGAATCATATTTGCTTCAAAAATATATCCCTTTTTCACGATCGTGCGAATACAGCTTCCGTAATCCCCCAGTGCTTTCCTCACATTTTTCACATGCGTATCCACTGCACGGTCATTTCCTGTATATTCATAACCCCAGAGTTTTAAAATAATCTGCTCCCGCGTCAGAATGCGATTCGGATTTTTGAAAAAATAAGATAACAGACGATAGTCCAGAGACTGTAATTCCACCGGTTTTCCATCACAGAAAAACTGCTGTCGCTCCTCATTCAAAACAAGCCCTTTTTGAACCTCATACTTTTGCCCCCGCTGATATCGCTCCAATACTGCCTGGCATTTCGCCAGAAGCACCCGCAAAGAAAATGGTTTCAAAATATAATCATCGGCTCCAAGTTCATATCCCCGCAGCTGATCTTCCTCCAGCACACGCGCAGTCAGAAAAAGCACCGGCACCGATTCCCGTTCCCGGATTTTTCTGCAAAGCGTAAATCCATCCATTCCCGGCATCATAACATCCAGCAAGATCAGCTGATAACTTTTTGTCAGCACCATTTCCCATGCGTCCTCCCCATCTGCCACGGCATCTACTTCATATTCATGCTCCGACAGAAAATCCGTGATCAGCTCACGTAAATTGTCATTATCTTCTGCCAGTAAAATTCTGTTCATCTCAAAGCCCCCAATACACTTCTTTTTCGTTGTATTTATTGTACCATAACGATATGTATTCTTTATGTACTTTTTTGATAGTTTTGAAAATAATAGAAGATTGGATTAATTATCAAAGGATATTCGCAATCCGCCTTCGCTACTTGCTCATAACCAAATAGCTACTTCGCAGCTTATCAGAAGGGGCTTGCACCCCTCCTGATACAAGCAAGTCCCTACCCCTGCTTATTGCTTTTCGCAATTGAAGCAGGGGACTTCCTTGATTTGGTTAATATATGAAAGCAAAGTCGGAGAAAGTTTCATCGTTCACTTTCAAGAATGCTCCGGCATTCTTGTTGCGAGGTGCGCGTCATGCAATTGCATGACATACTTCAACTGCGCACCTCTGTAATCCTGCCGGAGGCTATATCAGATGGGGGATTGGCTCCCACCACTGATACTAGCTTGTTTCTCACCACCTATAGTAGAGGTGGGAGTCATCTCCCATCTGATATATCATAGATTGCAAATATTGTATTCACTATGTAAATGACGAAAACGAAGAATCCTGTCAGGGCAAGCGTTTCAGTGAGCAACTGAGTTTCACAAGGTTTTGCGCGAACGGGAAACGACCAGCTTTTATAGGAGTTGGAAGTGAGCGCGATGAAACCGCAGTGAAATGAAGGTAGTCGAACGGCTAGCTGTCATGACAGGATTCTTCGTTTTCGTTTTAAAATATTAAATTTTCACCAATAAATCACCCGGAAATACGTGAAATCGCTTCCCGCACATTGGATACTCCGATCAGTTGAATGCCATCGGTACGCACTTCATCAGTCAACGATACTTTCGGCAGAATACAGGTTTCAAATCCAAGTTTCTTTGCCTCCTGTACCCGCTGTTTTGCCATATTGACTGCACGCACTTCGCCACTTAAACCAACTTCACCAAAACAGATCGTCTTATCGGAAATCGCAATTTCCCGATAGCTGGACACAATTGCCAGAACGATTCCAAGATCAATCGCCGGCTCATTCATCCGGATTCCACCTGCAATATTGACATAAGCATCACAGGAGGATAACGGCATTCCGGCTCTTTTTTCCAGAACTGCCATCAGCAGATTGACACGATTCAAGTCTGCTCCTGCTGCGGTTCTGCGCGGCAGTCCAAATCCGGTTTTGCATACAAGTGCCTGGATTTCCAGCAAAATCGGTCTGGTTCCTTCAATGGAACAGGTTACAATGGAACCGGAAGCCCCTTCCGGACGACCGTTCAACATATATTCCGATGGATTTTTTACTTCCACCAGACCTGCCTGCTGCATTTCAAACACACCGATTTCATTTGTAGAACCAAAACGGTTTTTAACGCCACGCAAAATTCGATAAGCAGCATGACGATCTCCCTCAAAATATAAAACGGTATCCACCATATGTTCTAACACACGCGGTCCGGCTACCACGCCTTCTTTTGTCACATGACCGACAATAAAAATGGTAATTCCAAGCGATTTTGCCAGTTGCAGCAAAAGTGCGGTTGCCTGACGCACCTGAGAAACGCTGCCCGGTGCGGAATTGACATCCTCGCTGTACATGGTCTGGATGGAGTCAATCACTACCACCCTCGGTTTCTTTTTGCGCAATACCGACGCAATATCTGATAAATTTGTCTCGCAGAACAATTCCAGATCATCCGTAAAAGAACCGATCCGTTCTGCCCGGATCTTGATCTGCTGCATGGATTCCTCTCCGGAAATATACAGCACGCTATGATGTGCTTCTGCCAGATTTCGGCAGACCTGAAGCAACAGGGTAGATTTTCCGATTCCCGGATCTCCACCGACCAGTACCAAAGACGCCGGAACGATTCCGCCTCCAAGCACCCGGTCAAGTTCTCCGATTCCTGTGGTAAACCGCTCCTGATCCGTCATCTCTACTTTTGACAACGGAAGTGGTTCCACCGTCTGTCCAACACGCGAAGCACTGCTATGTGTACTGCGTTTTTCTTCTGCCGGTTCTTCTACAAATGTATTCCATTCCCGGCAGCCCGGGCACTGTCCCATCCACTTGGCAGACTCATACCCACATTGCTGACAGAAAAATACTGTTTTTTTTGCTTTTGCCATACGCTGTTTTTTATGTTTCTCCTCATTTATTGATACGGCAATTCTGATACTTTTTTCTCAAAAGTGCCGTTTTCTATCCTTCATTTTAACGCTATAAATTCATCATACAAAATCCGTTTTTTATGCTTCATTTTAACGCTATAAATTCATCATACAAAATCTGTTTTTTACCGCTTTATCTTAATGTTCAAAAACAATCTCATCTTTTTTCACACGGACTGTAACGGTATCTCCTCTGTGAACATTGCCGGATAACAGCTCATCTGCCAGCGCATCCTCCAGTTTTGTCTGGATCATACGGCGAAGCGGACGTGCTCCATATTTCGGATCATATGCCTTATCCACAATATACTGTTTTACTGCATCGGTAAGTTTCAGTTCCAGATCAAGCTGCTCTTTGCATCTGTGCTGAAGCTCTTTTGTCATAATGCCGACGATTTTCTTCATATGTTCCTTGGTCAGAGAATGGAACACGATGATCTCGTCGATTCGGTTTAAAAACTCCGGTTTGAAAATACGGCGTACTTCCTCCATTACATTAGATTTCATTCGATTATAATCGGCTTTTTCATCTTCTTTTGCCGCAAAGCCCAGTTTTTTCGGTTCCATGATAGACTGTGCACCGGCATTGGATGTCATGATGATGATCGTATTTTTAAAATCTACTTTTCGACCCTGTGCGTCTGTGATATGACCATCATCCAGCACCTGAAGTAAAATGTTAAACACATCCGGGTGAGCTTTCTCGATCTCATCAAACAAAATAACCGAATACGGATGACGGCGCACTTTTTCGCTGAGCTGACCGCCTTCATCGTATCCCACATATCCTGGCGGGGAACCGATCATTTTTGACACACTGTGTTTCTCCATATATTCAGACATATCCACACGGATCATTGCCTCTTCCATGCCAAATACTTCCTGCGCCAGTGCTTTGGAAATCTCTGTTTTGCCGACACCGGTCGGTCCAAGAAACAGAAAAGAACCAATCGGTCTGGACGGATCTTTCAGTCCGACTCTGCCACGGCGAACGGCTTTTGCCACCGCTGAAATCGCCTCATCCTGTGCAATCACACGCTTATGTAACGTCTTTTCCAGATGCTGCAGGCGCGCTGCTTCCCCTTCCGTCAGACGTTTTACCGGGATATGTGTCCAGTCAGATACCACATCTGCCACTTCATTTTCACCCACCTGAA
Source organism: Roseburia sp. OM02-15 (assembly GCF_003481835.1). Taxonomy (NCBI): domain Bacteria; kingdom Bacillati; phylum Bacillota; class Clostridia; order Lachnospirales; family Lachnospiraceae; genus Roseburia; species Roseburia sp. OM02-15. The sequence continues at coordinate 50,787 of NZ_QULX01000017.1, read as the reverse complement.
TTTTTTTCCGGGCAAGGCTCTGTCTGTATTTTTTCAAAACAGCTTCACTCTGCTGCTGTTTTTGCTGTTTTTCCTGACGAATCTGTTTTGCGTGGCTTAAATCTCCATCGATCAGTGCCTGCTCCAGCTCTGCATCCAGTGCTTCCAGTTCTTGCTTATACGCCTCTAACTGCACCGGTTTATCCATATTTCCCACATGTGCTTTCGAAGCTGCCTCATCCATCAGATCAATGGCTTTATCCGGCAGAAAACGGTCATTGATATAACGCTCTGACAGTTCTGCTGCTGCCCGGATGCCCTCCTCTGTGATCTGCACATGATGATGTTTTTCATAACGTGGGCGCAGTCCACGTAAAATCTCCACGGTCTGCTCCACCGTCGGTTCTTCCACTGTCACCGGTTGGAAACGCCGCTCCAGCGCTGCATCTTTTTCAATATGCTTACGGTATTCTTCAATCGTTGTTGCTCCAATGATCTGGATCAGTCCACGGGACAATGCCGGTTTCATAATATTTGAAGCGTCCAGCGCACCTTCCGCGCCGCCTGCACCAATGATCGTATGTAACTCATCGATAAACAGGATCACGTTTCCGGCTGCCTGCACTTCCTGCATCATGCCTTTGATCCGTTCCTCAAATTCACCACGGTATTTTGTGCCTGCCACCATACCGGAAATATCCAGCGTCAGAATCCGTTTTCCCTGCAAATGTTCCGGAACTGCCCCGGTTGCGATACGGCTTGCCAGACCTTCTACGATCGCGGTCTTTCCAACACCCGGTTCTCCGATCAGGCACGGATTATTTTTGCCACGGCGGCTCAGGATCTGAACCATCCGCTGCAATTCTTCGCTTCGTCCAATCAGCGGATCCAGTTCCCCTTCCGCTGCCCGTACCGTCAGATCCACAGTATATTTTTCCATCAGCGTTCCTTTGGCTTCCGGTGCTTTCTTTCCGGTGCGGAATTCTTTGCCTTCTTCCTTGGAAAACAGATTCTCTTTGCCCATCGCTGCCAGAATATCCGCATATACTTTTCCAAGATTAATATTCATGGCAAGCAGCATGCGTGCTGCCGCACTGGTTCGATGCTCAATAATAGAAAAAAGCAGATGCTCTGTTCCAACCAGTTCGCTGTCAAACCGCTCTGCAACTGCATAGGCTTCTTCCACAATGGCGCGGCTCTCCGGTGTCAGGAAATCCCCGTCTGCCACCTGTTCCTCTGTCTTTGGCAGAGAAATCTCGTGAATCAATGTCAGTATCTCCTCACAGTTTACAGAAAGCTGCTGCAGGATCTGTCCTGCCACGCCATCGTTTTCCTGCAGCAGACCTGCCAGAATATATTCACTTCCCATCCGCAGCTGCTGTTCTTTCTCTGCCAGACGTTCCGCGATCCGCATAACTTTTCGTGCCTGTCTGGTAAATCCTCTATACTGCATATATGTTCCTCCAAAAATTACTCATACTCATCAAATATCTCGTCCACAAGTTCATGCACTTCTGCACGGTTAATGCCTTTGCAAAATCCGCGTGCCAGAACAACGCGCAGACTGTCCCGCATTTCTTCCTCCGCTTTCAACCGGTCAATATCCAGCGCGATAACCGTTCCGCGGCGGCGGTCTAGGCGGAGCAGTCCTTCCTGTCGAAGAACTGAATACGCTTTATTTACAGTATGCATATTAATGCCGATCTCCTCTGCAAGCTGTCGCACAGATGGCAGCGCATCTCCTTCATGGAACTGTCGTGTCGCAATCCCATATATGATCTGATTGCGAAGCTGAATGTACAGCGCCTCATCACTGTTAAAATCTATTTCGATTGTCATATGTACCTCTTCTCCCTTTTTCTTCAGACTGTTATATCGATGATATAACAACCACCTCTGCCTGTCAAGCAGTACCAACTACTTTTTATAACGCTACATTGATATATGCAAATCTGCATCACTTTCACATAATCATTCTTTTCATTTTTTATAGATCGCTCTGTACCGTTTTCTACCAATCAAGAAAGTGTGCTATCACACACTTATGCGAATAACATTATTAATAGCACATCTTTCTTGCCCGCGCCGAACACGATTGCGAAGCAATGATTTCTTCTCGTGTGAGTGTGCATCGTCTGCACGAAGTGCTTTTATTTGATAGGAAATCCTTGTAATTTCCTATCAAATAAAAAACTGTGAAGCGATCATACTTACGATACGCCTCACAGTTTTCAAACTTCCTTTTAACTTATAAAATTATAAAAATTCAATATCATCCCAGGAACCGCCTTTACCGGATTTGGAACCTTTCTTTTTCTTCTCTGTCTGTTCCGGTTCTTCCGGATCTTCCTCATCGTAGAACTCATCTTCTTCATCATCAGGTCTCATCGTGGTCTCCACTTCCTGAATCATTTTTTTCAGATCCGCAACCAGTTTTTCTGTCTCCTCACTGACTACTTTCTCCGATGGATCATCGTCCTCTGCAAAAAGTTCTTTCGCTGATACATCTTTTGCCGGTTTTTCCGGAACTTCCTCTACTGGAGCTTCCGGGGCAGATGCTTCTTTCACCGCTGCCTCAGCTTTTTTCTTCTTCTCCGCTTTCTTTGCCTTTTTCTCATTCTTAACAGAATGATCTGCATCTCCATCAAAATCAACAATATCCACGGTGCTTCCAACGATATCTACACCAATGGTCGTATCATCATCAAACAGATCATCGTCCTCTGTCTCATCTTCATCCTCCGGGAATTCTTCTGTATCCAGATATTTCCGCAGACGATGATAACGAACGGATGTAACAATAAAAAGGATCAGCAGCAGTAATGCCACAATGCCAAGTCCTGCTGTCAGCATTCTTGTCATGCTGTCCAGTTCAAACACAGAATTATTGTCTGTCTGATCCGTTGCTTCTGCATTGTCAGCATTCTCCTGATACTGCATATTGGCAATGCTTCTCTGAATTGTCTGATCTGCGGAATCATATGTATACCAGCCACTTTCTCCCCGACTGTTTGTACCATATACATAGTAAAAATCAGAAATTGACGCATCTGAATCTGTCAGATCTCCGTCCGTTTTTCCCTGATATGCCATGATGCTTCCTTCTGAAAATGCACATTCTGTCTCCTGATAATAATCAGAAATCTCTGCTGCCACATCTTCCGGCACATTTGTCACTACAACAAAGGAATCCTGCACATCAATGCTTACAAACGGCACCGCCTCATCACGTTCCGTATCATATACAAATACATGTTTCTCACTGCTATCTTCTGTGTTCTGCAAATAAAGTAAGGTCACATCGCCCTGTTCCATTTTTGCTGCGGAAACGTCTTCACCTGCGTAGGTAATAGTCGTTGCCTCAAACCCTGTCGGAATCTCAGCTGTCGGAAATTTATCTGCGATTTCATAAGTTTTTCCAGAAATCTGGAATGTTCCGTCCTGTGCTTCTGTATTTTGATCTGATGTATCAGAGGAATCTGCCTGATCTGATGTGTCATCTTTTGCTGCTGTTCCGTTTCCGGATGAGATCATATCGCTTCGCACCCATCCGTCAGTCTCTGCTCCATTCCAGTCAAAGGTGATTTCATACCAGGTATAACCATCACCAGAAGTCTGCTCTCCTTTGATGGTTACCTCCTGATTTGCTTTCAGGGAACCGATCGGGCTGCCACCGATAGCACTTCTGACCCTTGTATTGTCATTAATAGCAGTTCCGGATGTCGGCGCTGCCCATGCTGTGATACTGCTTCCATTCCAGCATAATGCACCTGCAAGACAGATTGCTGCGCAGGAAACTGCCGCTTTTTTCATGTTTATTTTCTTAATTTTCATAGATCCTCCACTGTTGATTACTATTTTTTTCATCAATCCCCCTTATTATAAGGACGGGTTTCTCAAATGTCAACCGAACGCAACATTTTTCATTTTTTCATAAAAATTTCTTGAAATGTTCACATTTTTGTATCATTCTATAGGGTAGAGATTACAATAAGAATTTCAGGAAAGGAAAAGAGGAATTATCAAATGAAAAAGAAAAAATATATCGCACTGATCGCCGCACTGACACTTAGCAGTGCTTTTGTATTAAACGGATGCAGTCTTGCACTTCCGGGCGAAGAAACAAAAATAAGCACCGGTGCAGAGCTTTCCGCAGAGCAGGAAATCCTGACAGATGGAAATGTACAGCTCCATACCCGTTGGTACAATGCAGACGGTTCCAGACTTGCCGGCGCCACAGTCACTGTTTATGACGGTAATGACCAGTTATTCCAGGGGACGACAGATGAAAACGGAAATCTGGAAGCATGCACACTTCCGGGCAACAAAGAACTTCGTTGTGTGATCACGGATTCTTCTGAAAATGAACTTGCAAAATCTGATATTTTGTATAAGATTTCCGATAACTATCAGGCAATTACCGTTTACACAACACATGGTGAAGCTGATACGCAGAAAGTGGAAATTCCGACTTCCAAGACAGTACTCAGTGCCGCTATTTATCTGACAGAGAATAAAACACTCTCCCATGCAAATATTACAGAATATATTGCTTCTGATGAAGAAAATACGACAGATGCTGCAACAGACGGTACTGCAACAGATGCTGCGCAGCCGACAGATGGTCAGCAACAGGCAGATCCAAATTCCGCTGATGCAAATGCAACGGATGCAAATCAACAGTCCGATGCGGCTACCCAGAGTACCGATCAGGGAGCAGATCAGGCACAGACACAGCCGGCAACGGATCAGCAGCCGGTAGTAACACAGTAGATCTTGCTTGGGATGGCTTAAAATTTTCGGTAATGAAAGCGCCCAAAATTTATTTTACCTTGCTGGCTAACAATTGCTCATCAAGGAAAAATAAATTTTGGGCGCATTTACGTTGTGTTTGATCATAAAATTTAATTCCACGAATTAAGTAACAAAAAATCACGTATATTATAATGCTTGATCCCGTTACGACTCAGATCTAATTCGTCCAAAGATACTACATACTTCGGAAAATTATCCCGTATATTATCATACACACCAAATTCACGCTGAATTGTTTCTTCTGTGACTTTTTCTCAAGGAGCGATTGCCAGCGACTGAGATAAAATCGCAGGAGTTCCTATAAAAACCTAAATAGTAAATTTTTAAGCCACCCTAAACAAAGATTTCGCCCAGCACCCCAGCCACTTCCAGCATATGGCTCTCTTCCAGTCCGGAATAATTCAACACCAGCACATGCCGGTACAATTCTTTCTCCCCGATACAAAATTCAGAAAGACAGCACAGATTAATCCCTTTCATCCTTGCCCGCAGCTTGATTTCTTTATCGGAAAGCTTCGTTTTTAATTTTACCAAGATATGTGTACCGGTCTCCATACCCAAAATTTCTTCTGCCGGAATGGTCGGTGTCATCTGGATCGCATTTTTCAATTTTTCTCCCTGACTCAGATAATAGCGCCGCATACGATTTAAATGCCGGTCAAAATATCCGTCCCGCAGAAACGCTGCCAGTGTATGCTGCTCTAAATTAGAAGATGTATTTGAAAAAAAGTTCGCGGAATTGACGTACTGCTCCAGCAATTTTGGTGGCAATACCATGTAACTGATCCGGATTCCTGGGCTCAGTGTTTTGCTGAAGGTATTCATATAAATAACGCGCTGGCTTGCATCCAGACCATACAACGCCGGGATCGCATGTCCGCTGTATCGAAATTCACAGTCATAATCATCTTCTATAATATAGTGGTCCGCGGATTCCTCCAGCCACTTCAACAATTCCTGTCGCCGTCTGGCAGTCATGACAGTTCCAAGCGGATAATGATGCTCCGGGGAAGTATGTACCACCGTTGCACCGCTTTTTCGCAAACTTCCCATATGAATTCCATCTTTGCTCATGGACGTCCAGGTCCATTTTACCCCCAGGTCTTCATAAATCAGACGGATTTTTCGATAACCGGGGTTTTCCACCGCATACACTGCATTTGCAGGAAGCAGACCGATCAGTTTTGAATACAAGTATTCGATTCCGGTTCCGATGACAATGCAGTCCGGTGACACCACCATACCTCTGTTGTGATACAAATATTTTGCAATTTCATAACGCAGCTCCGGACTTCCAAGAAATTCTCCCCGCTTCATCAAATGCAGATTGTAGTCTCCAAGCACCTGACGCATGACTTTTGTCCACATGGAAAACGGGAACTTCTCATATACTGTGGTGTTTGCCGTAAAATCTACCATCCAGTTTTCATCCTGTTCCGGAGAGGCTTCTTTTATCTCTACCTTCTGGTATCTTAATGGTGAATCAAAATCAGATACCACATAATAGCCACTCCGCTCTCTGGATTCCAAATATCCCTCCATCAAAAGCTGTTCATAAGCATTCATAACCGTTCGAATACTGATGCCGTTTGCCTCAGAAAGCCGGCGTTTTGAGGGCATTTTCTCCCCTTCTGCCAGTTTTCCACTCAAAATATCTTCTTTCAGACATTGATACAGATATTCATATTTCGATTTTTTTCCCCTGTTTGTCAAATCATACACTAACACGATTCTGGTCTCCTATAAAAACATTTTTCTGGTTATTGTAAGATATCAGATTCTATTGTAATATAACATCAAGCAAAAGTAAAGCGCATCACAAATAAGGAGGTATCTATTATGAGTTGTAACAATCAGTTAAAAGAAAACTATGGGTTATTTATCGGCGGAGAATGGCGTCCGGCATCTGACGGAACAACCTACCAGAGTACCAATCCGGCAAACGGTGAAGTCCTTACACAATGCGCACAGGCTACCAAAGAAGATGTCGATGCAGCTGTCGCAGCAGCATGGAAAGCATTTCCGGAATGGAAAAAGACAACAAAAGAAGAACGTGCCGCAATCCTTGATAAGATTGCTGACCGCGTAGAAGAAAATCAGGAATGGCTGGCAAAGGTTGAGACCATGGATAACGGAAAACCGATCCGCGAGACAATGGCGATCGATGTTCCTTATTCTATCCGCCACTTCCGGTATTATGCAAGTCTGATCCGTACAGACGAAGGTGTTGCTTCTATTCTGGACGGCGGTATGATGAGTCTGGTTCTTCGTGAGCCGATCGGTGTTGTCGGACAGATTGTTCCATGGAACTTCCCATTCTTGATGGCGGCATGGAAACTTGCTCCGGCTATCGCTGCTGGTGACTGTATCGTATTCAAACCGTCATCCACAACATCCCTCAGCATGCTGGTATTTACCGAACTGATCCAGGATCTGCTTCCGGCAGGCGTATTAAACCTGATCACCGGTGCAGGTGGAAAATCCGGACAGTATCTGTTAGATCACCCGGATCTGTGTAAACTTGCTTTCACAGGTTCTACAGAGATTGGTAAAAACGTTGCTCTGGCTGCTGCCAACAAACTGATTCCGGCTACTCTGGAACTTGGCGGCAAGAGCGCAAATATTATTTTCAACGACTGCAACTGGGAAGCTGCCATCGACGGCGTACAGCTTGGTATCCTGTTTAATCAGGGACAGGTTTGCTGTGCTGGCTCCAGAGTATTCGTTCAGGAAGATATTTATGACAAATTCGTTGCAGAACTGGTAAATGCATTCCAGCATATCAACGTTGGTGATCCGTTAAATCCGGAAACTCAGATGGGTGCTCAGATCAACAGACATCAGGCAGACAAAATCCTCTCCTACGTACAGATTGCCAAAGAAGAAGGCGCAACCATCGCATGCGGCGGTGACTATTATACAGAAAACGGCTGTGAAAAGGGAAGTTTCGTTCAGCCGACACTGATCACAAACGTTACCAACGATATGCGTGTGGCTCAGGAAGAAATCTTTGGACCGGTTGCTGTTGTGATCAAATTTAAAACAGAGGACGAAGTCATTGCTCTGGCAAACCAGTCTACTTATGGACTTGGCGGTGCTGTATGGACCAAAGATATCCATCGTGCGCTCCGTGTCGCAAGAAGTATTGAGACAGGACGTATGTGGGTCAATACATACAACCAGATTCCGGAAGGCGCACCGTTCGGCGGTTACAAACAGTCCGGTATCGGTCGTGAAAACGACAAGGCAATTCTGGATGCTTACAGCCAGACAAAGAACATCATGATCAACTTAAATGATGCACCAAGCGGATTTTATCCGGCAAAATAAAACACTATAAATCAGCAATATCTTTATCGTGTAAAAATCAACATTGTAATATTGCAATTATGAGATTCAAGAATGCTCCGGCATTCTTGTTGCGAGGTGCGCGTCATGCAATTGCATGACATACTTCAACTGCGCACCTCTGTAATCCTGCCGGAGGCTATATCAGATGGGGGATTGGCTCCCACCACTCAGTTTTTATTGTAATATAATAACCGGAATAAGTACAAAAACTTGTCCGAACCAATTTCTGTCCAGCAGGACAGAGGTCCAACTTTATCCAGTCCTAATATAGTAAATGACAGACATTCCCAAGTTTCTGTCGATGTAAGAAAGCCTGAACTTTCTTATAAAAGGAAAAAAACGGAGCCGACAATATGCCGACTCCGTTTTACATTTTATCATTTACATATTTTCAATTTTCTTCACTGCATCTTCCAGATATGGATTATCTGCTTTGTAGAATAATCCCTGATCTGCCAGTTCTGCATAAGCCGGATCCAACGGCATTTTGCCAAGAACCTGCATTGCCAGCTCAGAAGCTACCTCATCAATATGACTCTCACCGAACAGTTTGATCTCTTTTCCACAATCCGGACATTTCAGATAGCTGTAATTTTCTACGACTCCAAGTACCGGAATGTTCATCATACCTGCCATATTGTAGGCTTTCTTTACGATCATCTGTACCAGTTCCTGCGGAGATGTCACGATCACGATACCATCCACCGGAAGAGACTGGAAAACAGTCAACGGAACGTCACCGGTTCCTGGCGGCATGTCTACAAATAAATAATCAAGGTCGCCCCATACAACATCACTCCAGAACTGTTTTACGGTTCCTGCGATAACCGGACCTCTCCAGATAACCGGAGCTTCCTCATCTTCCATCAGTAAGTTGATGGACATGATCTTGGTTCCGTCCTCTGCTGTGATCGGTAAAATTCCCATCTCGCTGCCCATAGCCGGTCCGTGTACACCAAACATTTTCGGGATGGACGGTCCTGTGATATCTGCATCCAGAATACCTACTTCGTATCCTTTTTTACGCATTGCAGTTGCCAAAGATGCGGTTACGAATGATTTTCCGACACCACCTTTACCACTGACAACACCGATTACTTTTTTTACGGATGAATACTCATTTAATTTTTCCTGAAAGCTCTGCGGCTGTTTGCTGCTTGGACATCCTTCACAGCTTTCGGAAGAACAGCTTCCTGCACTGCTGCAGCTGCTGCATGCACTGTCTGCCATATTTATACCTCCTGTGATTCTCAATAAGCATTATAATGATTCAGCATAGATTTATTATATCCTGCAACCAAATGCTGCTTGATATAAAAATAATTTTCTTTCCTGAGAACTTATCTCTGCTGAACCATTACTGCTTATTATACCCCACTCTTTCAAAAAAGTGAAGCATTTATTTCCTATATTCTACTAGGATTATAGGAAATTATACCATACGATTTGTTATACTTATTTATTTTTCTGAGCTGCCTCTTTTTTTGCAAAAATCTCTTTGAAAGATTCTGTGTAAGGAGGACGTGCGATACCGAACTCTGTTACGATACCTGCGATCAGCTCATGATCTGTTACGTCAAATGCCGGGTTGAACACTTTGACACCTTCCGGAGCCATGCGCTCTTTGTACCACATCTCTGTCACTTCTTCCGGTTTTCTCTGCTCGATCTTAATCTGATCACCGGTCGGTGTGTTCATATCGATGGTGGATGTCGGTGCTGCAATGTACATCGGCACATTGTACTGTTTTGCAACGGCTGCAACTACGGAAGTACCAATTTTATTTGCGGTATCGCCGTTTGCTGCCACGCGGTCACAACCTACGAAAATAGCGTCTACCCAACCATTTTTCATAACAGTTGCAGACATATTGTCACAGATCAGTGTTACGTCAACGCCGGAAGACTGAAGCTCGAAAGCAGTCAGACGTGCGCCCTGAAGCAGCGGTCTTGTCTCATCTGCAAATACGCGGAAATTGTAGCCACGCTCCTGTCCCAGATAGATCGGAGCTGTTGCTGTACCATATTTGCTTGTTGCAAGTTTTCCTGCATTGCAGTGTGTCAGAATACCATCACCCGGTTTTACCAGTGTCAGACCATACTCACCAATGGCTTTGCATACGCGGATATCCTCGTCCTGAATCTCGATGGACTCCTCTTTCAGAAGCTGTTTGATCTCAGAAACGGACTTGTCCGCATTGTTTAATATAACCTGCTCCATACGGTTTAATGCCCAGGAAAGGTTAACTGCTGTCGGACGGGAAGAATCCAGATATTCTTTCTGCTTCTTGAACTCTGCGTAAAACTCATCGTAGTTGTCTGTATCAATGCCTTTTGCCAGAACATAGATACCGTAAGCTGCTGCTACGCCGATGGCCGGAGCTCCACGTACCTGAAGCAGATAGATTGCATCCCAGATTTCCTGTGCAGTCTTTAATGCGATGATTTCTGTTGTTCCCGGTAATTTTGTCTGATCAATAATTACTACGGCACTGCTCTCATCGTCTAAGGAAACAGTATCGTAATCCATAATGTTTTTTTTCTGTTCCATTATTTATCCTCTTTCTGTTATTTTTCTGTCGTTTATGCCCTATTGTACATGAAATCGCAGAAAAATGCCAGAGGAATTATAATCTCTCCGGCATTTTCTTATTTAATTCTTCGCTACACATCCAGAGAATTCTTCCATGCAAGCATGATTATTTCCTGAATACATATAATAAGAACTTGTAAATCTAATTCAATTCTGCGATCCGCGTCACACCCACATAGATCTGAGAAATCTTATACCAGGTTGGGAAATCCACCACTCCAGACACCGGCAAATCAAAAATCCGCTGAAATGCTTCCACCGCTTCCCGGGTTCGTTCCCCGAAAACACCATCTGCGGTAATGGTTGGAATGGCAGGGTATGCCTGAGAAATCCGTGCAAGCTGCTGCTGCATCTGCCGCACTTTTGTTCCGGAAGATCCAACTGTCAGATCCGTTCCCGGCCAGGAAGATGGAATTCCTGCTATCTCCTCCGCGGAATTGATATAAATGCTGCTTCCGTAATAATAACGCAGAATCTCAATCGGACTGTAACCCTGATCTCCCAGATACCGCGATCCCCACTGAGTCATCCACCCGCTGCAGGTCACATTTTTACCATCACAATACTGTGTTAAAATCGGCTGCTGCACATTCGGGCGGGACAGATAATTGTTAAATATTTCGTCAACGATTCTGGAAATATTTCTGAAAATCGTACGACCAAAAGACCACTTCTGATCGTAAGCAGTAGAAGATGTAATGGTAAAATCGTAGCCTTTTCCTCTGTACCACTCCGTGTATACACGGTTCAGGGCAAAAGACATGATCGCCAGAATGTTTGCCCGTAGCGTTGCATCCGGCCAGGTCGAATAGATTTCACTGGAAGCTACATTTTTGATATAATCCCGGTAATGCACATAATAATCCTGTGCCCGGGTGTCTGTCGGTGGTCCGTCATGGACGATCACATACTCCGGAATTACTACACGGCTTAATACAATCTCTCCGGATTCATTGACCGGTTTTACTTCCTCCTCCGGAATCTTCGGTGGAAAATCACCCCACAGCGTATTCGGCGGAACAACAATATTTTCCTCCCCTTCTCCCTGCGAAATATCCAGCGGTTCCATGCGAATTTCCTGCAACGATGTTACGTCCGCAAAGACATCAACGGCTGACACCTCCACCGGACGATAACCATCTGCCTGTACGGTTACCGTATATTCTGAAAACGGCTGTGGCTGGTTTGGTTCCTGTGAATATTCCAGTGGCGGCGTGTCTAATGTCACCTCTTCCGTCTGACCGGAGGAATCCGTCTGCAATTCTTCTAATGTCCGCTGCCCTTCCCCTGTGTACGCAATACTGACGCGCGCATTTACAACAGGCTGCAAACCCAATGTTGATGTTACATTGACTTGCAGCCTTCCTCTGTCCACATTTTCTGTTTGTTGTACGTGTAAACCTCTATCTTGCATAAAAACCTCGCGTAAAATCCTGTTTACCATAATGTATGCGTTGGTTTCGAAAAAATGTATTTATTTCGGGTATTGTATACCGAGGGCATTGGGAATTTTGTCTCCTCCGCTAGCAATCGCGTTCGGAGAAAAAATTTCCAGCGCCCTCTGATTTACACAGTGGAAGTCTCCACAAAATTACTTTTCACTTATATTTCATAATATACATAATGTAAAAATCTACACGTAAATAGGGTTCCCTTTGATTTTTTCTTGGCAGGCGATTATTAGCCAGAAAGACAAAATCAAAGGGAACCCTTTCACATTTTTTTCCAAGAAGCAGCCTTTTAAATACCCCATTCGATTGCCATAGTTCCCCATGTCAGACCTGAGCCAAAGCCTGCAAGCATCAGTTTGTCTCCTTTTTTCAGCATACCTTTTCGATTGACTTCATCCAGAAGAATCGCCACACTGGCTGCGGATGTGTTTCCACATCTGTCCACGTTCATCGGGATTTTCTCATTCGGCACTTTCAGACGTTTTGCAATGGTTGCCGTAATTCGGGCATTTGCCTGATGGAACAAATACCAGTCAATGTCTTCGGTGGTCAGCTTTGCTGCTTCCAGTGTCTGTAAAATAGACTGTGGTACTTTTTTTACTGCAAATTTGAATACTTCACCGCCGTCCATGTACAGATAATCCATTGGTTTCTGCTCTGTCACAAACGGATTATAATTTTCTCTGTTTTTGACATAAATCGCACCGCCGCGGGTTCCGTCGCTTCCCTGTGTGGACGCGATCACACCGCGCTCTGCCGCGCGCACGACTGCTGCACCTGCACCATCCGCAAATAATACACAGGTAGAGCGGTCGCTCCAGTCCACAATACGGGACAACGTCTCCGCACCGATCACAAGTGCCGTTTTATAAATTCCTGCCTGCATGTAAGCATCCACCATATTCAATGCAAATACAAAACCGGAACAAGCTGCGCTGATGTCAAAAGCAACCGCATTGACAGCACCAAGCTCACTCTGTACCAGACATGCCGTATTTGGAACCAGCGTATCCGGTGTACAGGTTGCTACGATAATCAGATCCAGATCCTCCGCTTTCACTCCGGCTGACTCCAGTGCTTTTTTTCCGGCTTCTGTAGACATGGACGCCGTTGTCTCATTTATTGCAATATGACGCTGACGGATACCGGTTCTGCTGCTGATCCACTCATCGCTTGTCTCCACAATGGTGGAAAGAAAATCATTTGTTACTATTTTTTCCGGCAGACAACTACCGGTTCCTATAATCTGTGCTCTCATCTATCCCTCCAATTAGTTTGATTATCAAAACTTTCTATCATCAAAGTATACAAAAAAACTGTTTTCTTGTCAACAAAAAACACGTTACAAAGTCAGACAGCATCACCTGAGTCAAATAGTGATACTCCTATTTCAAAAATCTTCTCCGCATTCTTGTCACTAAATATGTAAAATCTACATCAGGTAAACGATTGCATTCCGCCATTAACATCATTTTGTTATTCAACTCCATAAATACAGAATCATCTCACATCTCATGTACTATTTTGAAAAAGCAAACATATATTACTTACATGTAACAACGCAAAATCAGAACAGGCATACAGATCATGCCCTTTCATCTCAGGTGAAAAGGCTTCCACTTCTATAAGTGGCGTGTACCAACATTTTTTCAGCAGAAATATCCTCTAAGACGAAGATAAGTGCTCTGTAAGGATGTGATCTGGGAATTCTATTATTTAAGGGGGAAAACTATGGAGGTAGATATTATTTTAGACGCCGGACACGGCGGTTTTGACAACGGCGCATCATATATGGGACGTGCAGAAAAAGATGATGTGCTTCGACTGACACTGGCAGTCGGTGCCAAATTAAAAGAAGCCGGGTACAATGTTTATTATACCCGCACAACAGATGTATACAATTCACCAAACGAAAAAGCACAGCTTGCAAATCTGTCCGGTGGAAATTATTTTATCTCATTTCACCGAAACTCCGGCATGGAGGATAATCTGTACAACGGTGTGCAGACACTGATTTACCAACATAACGATACCGTTGACACTCTGGCAGAAAATATCAATCGCCAGCTGGAAAATGTCGGATTCAAAAATCTTGGTGTTGAGGAAGTCCCGGGGCTCATCGTCCTGCGAAAAACAGAAATGCCGGCAGTTCTTGTGGAAACCGGTTTTATCAACAGCGACATTGATAACCAGCTTTTTGACAAAAAATTTGATGCCATCGTGGATGCCATTGTCACAGGCATCGAAGAAAGTATTCCACTTTCCGCACAACAGGTTCCGGAACATTATTACGTGCAGACAGGACTGTTCAAATATGACGTCAATGCCGCTTACCAGTTAGAACGCCTGCAAATCCTCGGCTTTGACGGACAGATTCACTACGAAGAACCATATTACGGAGTCTGGATTGGCAAGCCCAAAACATTAGACGAAGCCGTCTTATTACAGGACGAACTTCGCCGTTCCGGTTACAGCACCTTAATCGTAAGTAAAAGTTAAAGTAAAACGTAAATTCATAAAAGAAAAAATAGTACTAATGACCATGACATAACATCCTGAAAATTCCTTTTTCTACAAAAGATTATTAAGGAAAAAGTATCGCCAATAACTGTATCTATAATCAAAGGTATCTTTTTTATCAGTGATTATGGAAATAAACAGCAGCAATAACTGAAATTGGAAATCGGGAGAAATTTTTCTCTGACAGCGATTGTTAGCGGCAGAGATAAAATTTTCCCGATTTCCATTCACTACCTATCGTTTAGTCATAATTCCCGCATTTACTACCTATCGTTTAGCCACCTAAATTTTAAATTTATCTTTACATTTCCGAAATTCGCATATATAATAAATTTGTCTTTATCTTTTTGATGTCTAATCACATGAAACAATCATATATCGTTGCATTCTGGAGTCCGCTTGCGGCTTCCCATCCACATTTTTGTCTGGATTTTTTCATCCCATTTTTACAAAAATATGGCGACATCCAATGTCTCGATCTGCAATCCCGTCAGGATGCACGCACCATTCGTTTGCTCCGACAGGCAAATCTGGTCATTATCGGTCTTCCACCGATTCCCGCAGCATTCCGCCGCTATTTCTGTGACAACTGGATTCCGTTTTCAAATGTCTGTTATGCCTTTCTGGATTATCTTCCGGCTTTGCAGACAGATATACGACGTATCTGTCACACATATCGACTGGCAGAACCTTCTGTCATGCGAATTCCCTATAATATCCGTTTTCGTGAAGCCGTGCGCTCCGGGCAGTCCCACGACTATCTGAAAGAAGAACTCCCCCAATATAAAACAACAGATTTTCATCTATGTATCCAGGAGCTTACCCGTTCCGGTAAACTGATCCTGAAAACACTTGACGAAAATCTGCTGATTCGTTCCAATGGTTTCAAAAATGTCCATCACATATAATTTATCAAATCCCATCACCATTCAAGAATGCTCCGGCATTCTTGTTGCGAGGTGCGCGTCATGCAATTGCATGACATACTTCAACTGCGCACCTCTGTAATCCTGCCGGAGGCTATATCAGATGGGGGATTGGCTCCCACCACTGATACTAGCTTGTTTCTCACCACCTATAGAGATGGGAGTCATCTCCCATCTGATATAATTTTGTTCCTCATCACATATAGAGATGGGAAGTCATCTCTCATCTGATATAAAAACCATATTCAGACTGAATTATCCTACTTCTACTGACGACTCATCTGTGCCGCAAATGCCTCCCAGCTTCCGCCAAGGAATCCACCTGCTGCCTGTTTTGGCTCATCATCCAGATGATCTAATTCTTCCATCCAGATTCTTGCACTTGCATCAGACGGCATACGCAGATCACCACGCGGGGATACTGCAACTGTTCCGACTTTTGGTCCATCCGGCAGACAAGAGCGTTTGAACTGCTGGCTGAAAAATCTCCGATAGAAAGTTTTTAACCATTTCTGAATTGTCTCTGTATCATAGGTTCCGTCAAAAGCATATTTTGCCAGACGGTAAATTTTCTTCGGTGTACATCCAAATCTCAGAATATAATACAGGAAGAAATCATGTAACTCATATGGTCCCACGATATCTTCTGTTTTCTGGGAAATCTTGCCATCTTCCGGTGGAAGAAGTTCCGGGCTGACCGGAGTATCCAGTACATCATACAGTACCTTCTGAAGTGTCTCGTCTCCGCAGGTATCCGCATAATAGCGCACCAGATGGCGCACCAGTGTTTTCGGTACAGAAGCATTGACACCATACATAGACATATGATCGCCATTATAAGTCGCCCAACCAAGAGCAAGTTCTGACATATCTCCGGTTCCAATGACCATACCGCCACTCTTGTTTGCAATATCCATCAGAATCTGTGTACGTTCTCTGGCCTGTCCGTTTTCGTAAGTCACATCATGCACAGCCTCGTCCTGACCAATATCACGAAAATGAGTACGGACAGAATCTACGATGCTGACTTCCCGGAAAGTTGCTCCCAGAGACTTGATCAGACTGACGGCATTATCATAAGTGCGGTCTGTGGTTCCAAATCCAGGCATTGTCACTGCCACAATGTCTTTGTGATCCCGGTTCAACAGATCAAATGCTTTTACCATAACAAGCAATGCCAGTGTAGAATCCAGTCCACCGGAAATTCCAACCACTGCTGTGGCAGCATTGGTGTGCTCCAGACGTTTTTTCAATCCCATTGCCTGGATCATAAAAATTTCTTCACAACGTTTTTCGCGGTCTGCCTTATTGCCCGGTACGAACGGTGCCGGATCTACAAAACGGGTCAGTTCCGTCTGTTCTTCCTTTAAGCTGAACTCAATATTGATATAAGTCTCATTGGATGCCGGGAACGTACTCATACGGCGACGCTCCTCATTCAGACGTGCAATATCCAGTTCTGTATAAATGCTCTCATTGCAGAAACGTCTGGATTCTGCCAGCAGGGAACCGTTTTCCGCGATCAAGTTATGACCGGAATAAACGACATCCTGTGTGGACTCTCCATCGCCCGCGCTGCAATAAATATAGCCGCAGATCAGGCGACCGGACTGACCGGTCACAAGACTCTTGCGATAAATATCTTTGCCCGTTGTCTCATCGCTGGCAGACAGGTTTACCAGAACGGTTGCTCCTGCCAGTGCATGATCCACTCCCGGCGGATTTGGTGCCCAGACATCCTCACAGATCTCTGCTGCAATTTTTAATGCAGGCATCTGACGGCACTGGAATAAAATCTGTGTGCCCATCGGCACGATAATATCCTCGTCCAATGCAACCGGAACCGGCTGTTTCATGCCGGATACAAAATGTCTGCGCTCATAAAATTCATTATAATTCGGGATGTGTGTCTTTGGAACCAGTCCAAGTACTTTTCCCTGTGCGATAGCTGCTGCCACGTTATACAATTTTCCCTGATGCTCCAGTGGAAGTCCCACAAACACCAGACAATCTTTGCGCTCGGTATATTTTGCGATCGCCAGCAGCTCTTTTTTTGCTTCTCTTAAAAGTAATTCCTGATAAAACAGATCTCCGCAGGTATAACCTGTAATGCACAGCTCCGGAAATACCAGTATTTTGGCACTTTTTTCCTGTGCTTCATCGATCAGCATGCAGATCTGTTCCCGGTTATATGTCGTATCCGCAACTTTCACCTTCGGTGTCAAAGCCGCTACTTTGATAAATCCCTGTCTCACTGTTTTAAGATCTCCTTTAATTCCTCAATGCTGAATGTGTATGCGGTATTACAGAAATGGCATTTTACTTCGATCGGTTTGCCGTCTGCCACCATTTCTTTTAAATCTTTCTTTCCGATGCTGATGATCGCTTTTTTCACGCGGTCTTTGGAACAGTTACAGTAGAAAGATGCCGGGATTTTCTCTGTAATTTCCACACCGAAATCGCCTAAAATGTACTCCAGCATGCTCTCCGGGGTATGTCCTTCTTCCAGTAAATTGGTAACAGAAGTGATCTCGGAAAGTTTTTTCTCCAGCGCATCAATGATCTTATCATCCGTAAATGGCATTAACTGGATGATAAAACCGCCTGCCTGACGTACCGTATTGTCCTTGTTCATCAGAACGCCAAGTCCCACAGAGGACGGTACCTGCTCCGATGTGGCAAAATAGTATGTTAAATCTTCGGCAATCTCACTGGTCTGTAAAACGGTGGTTCCCACGTATGGCTCTTTTAACCCCATATCTTTGATGACACGCATCATACCGACACCGACTGCTCCGCCTACATCTAATTTGTGCTGTTTGTTTGGCGGCAGCATAACATCATTTACCACCGGATAACCTTTGACATGTCCTTTGGAATCCGCGGTAACGGTCATTCCTTTCATCGGACCGCCAGACTGGATCTGTACAGTCAGCAGATCCTTGTCCCCTTTCATCATGACACCCATCATAGCTCCGCCGGTCAGCAGTCTTCCAAGTGCTGCTGTCACTACCGGACTTGTCTGATGGCGCTGTCTTGCTTCCTCTACAATTCCTTTTGAAGTCATGGCAAATGCGCGGATAGAACTGTCTGCCGCAGTTGCCCTTACAATATAATCTTCCATGTTTTTCATTCCTTTTTCTATTATGTTTTTAAAATATATGCGGCTGTGGTCTTCTTGCCACAAAATATGCCCGCTCACAATCTGCCTTTGGCGGCTCTTTGGTTCCTTCGCCACAGACTGCCAGTAATTCCAGACCTGATGCCTTGATCAATTCTTCTACCTTTTCCAACTCATAAGCTCTCTGATAATGAAACTCCTCATAACGGGCATACAAGCCACTTTCCTGCTCGACAAACAGCGTCAGCGCATATTCGTTGATACTGCTTTCTTCGTCAAAACAATTTTCCCAGATAAAACTTTCATGCTCCCGGTTCTCACAGATGGTCGCATCTCCGATCAGATCCCGGTATTTGTACAGCGTATTCATATCAAAAATAAAGATTCCGTCCTGATCCAGATAATTATGCACCAGTGAAAATACTTCTGCAAGGTCTTCCTCCTCCAGAAGATAATTCATGGAATCACAGACACATACCACTGCCTTCACGGTTCCATATAATTCAAATTCCCGCATATCCTGCTGTAGATACAGGATTCCGTCATCCGGATGTTCGCGTGCGATCTCCAGCATCTCTGCCGAATTATCCACACCGATCATGTCATATCCTTTTTCTCGCAGCAGACGTGTCATCGTTCCGGTTCCGCATCCCAGATCCAGCACCAGACCGTCTTCTATCCCATGTGATCGTAAAATCTCACAAATCGCCTCACACCATTTTTCGTAAGGCACGTTATCCATAAATTTTTCGTATACATTGGCAAACTCTGTATAAGCTTCCATTTTTCCTCCATACTGCGCAATTTTCTGTCTGAATGTTTGTCACTTCCATTTTTATCATACAAATTCATGTTTTATACAATTCAAGTCGAACGCACGTGAGACTTGGTGCGTGATTCTGGTCAGCGCAAGCTGACATCTTCTTTTCAGAATCACTGCACTCTACACTCCGTTCCGGTCGGCGCAAAACACCATCCTTATCTCTGGAACAGACCCTTAATAAACGCGATCAGCTTTGCAAAAAATCCCTGCGCCTGATCTGTCAGCGCTGCCGTATCAATATTCAGTCCCATATCTTTTAATTTTCCATACAGGTTCTGTGCCTGATTTTTCAGGTTACCCCAGTCCAGATCCAGTCCCTGTAACTTTTTCAGAAGTTCCAGAAGCTGATCGATCTGATCCTGTGTCAGACTGACATTAAATTTTTCAGAAGCCTCATCAATGGCATCTTTGATCTCGGAATCAGACAGATTTTTACCGCCCACCTGATCTTTCAGATACGCAACCATTCCCGCTACCTCATCGGTATTTCCAGTCTCATTTCCAATGTCACCGGTTACGACGATCTCGTTGACGGCTCCGTCAATGACATCAGTATCTACCTGTTCTCCACTCATAACAGAATATGCTTTGATGGCTCCGATCAGCGCTGCGGTTCCCGACATATCAAACGGTCCCACAACGACAACATTGGCATCTTCCACGCCTGCGGTTGCCAGCGCATTTTCATACATGCTCGCGGTACAGTAATTGATATTTTTGGTTGTTACTTTGATACCGCTGCCTTTTTTCGCATCCATAACGGCTACAGAAGACAATGCACGGCTTCCGATATGATCATTGGTCACATAGGCATCCAGATACTGATGTTCTTCTGCGTTTGTGACTGTATTTACATTGCATTTTTCCAGATCCGCTTCTGTCAGTCCAAAATAGTCCAGAACCTTTGCTTTCTCATCTACCCGCAGATCCGCACCAAAGGAAATATATGGTGTCTCACCGTCTGCGATCGTTACTTTTGTATCACTGTTACTGTCACTCTCACTGGCAAACGCTGTCAGGCATGTGCCAAGACTCATCACGACTGCCAGCATCAGCGCCAAACCTCTGTGTAATACCTTTCTTTTTTTGCTCATATTGAACCTCCGTTCCAGTCTGATATCTTTTTCTTTCTCAGACCTGTTGCAAAAAATTCTGCAAAATCATTATATTTACGGATCAAGCAGAAATTCCCGTTATTTTCAGTTTCACCCGCGGTGTCTCATAATAAGTATCAATCTCAGGATAATAAGTAAAATGCAGTGCCGCGTTGTGGACACAACGATTTGCCATCGTATCGTCTGCCACTACCTTACCATATTTTTCTTCCAAAGGTAACCGTAAATTGTCCGGATCTCCAAAATATACTGCCTGAACTTTTGCTCCGGACGAACTGTGTAATGTTAATTGTACCACACGTCCCGTTGGTCCGTAAATTTTCAACCGCTCGATCACCAGATTTCGATCCGCAAACACTGGTTTATCATTGCCTTTTCCGAATGGTTCCAGTAATTTTAACTGCTCGATCAGTGGGAATGTGATATATCCGATAGGCATCGGCACATCGATCACAACTTTTGCCTGTAATTCTTCTTCCGTCAGGGTACACACTTCATTCAATCTGCGGCGGAATGCCCCAATATTTTCCTCCGGCAGAGAAAATCCCGCTGCCATGGGATGTCCGCCAAACGAACTAAGCAGATCCGCACATTTATTCAGTTCTTCAAACATCGAATAACCCTCGATGGATCTGCCGGAGCCTTTCGCGCCTTCTTCCCCACGGGTGATTACCAGGGTCGGTCGATGGTATGCCTCCCGGATTCGTCCGGCTACAATACCTGCCAGACTTTCATGGCAGTCCGGCAAAAAGATGACAAACACCCGGTCGTTTTCATATCCGCCATCCGCGATCATCTGTTTTGCCACTTCTACGGCCTGCTCCGTCAACAGCTTCCGGCTGTTATTCAGATCCACCGCTTCCTGCGCCAGCACTGCCGCTTCCGCTTCTGACTCACAAAGCAGCAGTTTTAAGGCAATACGCGCGGTTTCCAGTCGCCCGGTGGCATTTAAGCATGGTCCCAGTCCGAATCCGATATCACCGGAACGGATCTCACCCAGTTTTCGATTACTCTGCAGGATCAGTGCCTTCATACCGATATTTTGTGTCTGATTTAACATTTTTAATCCCAGTTTTACCAGCACGCGGTTCTCGCCCTGCAGATCCATGACATCGCCTACTGTCGCAAAACCGGCATTTTCAATGAATCGATCTGCTTCTGACACCGAAATCCCTGCCTGTTCATATAATACCTGTACCAGCTTCCATGCCACCGCTGCGCCACAAAGCTTTTTAAACGGGTACTGACACGCTTCCTGTTTCGGATTTACAATGGCATCCGCCTCACTGATTTTTTCCCGGCGCACGCCATTTTCTTCTATGTAAGGCACCTCATGGTGATCGGTCACCACCACCGTCATGCCAAGTTCCTTTGCCAGATGGATCTGATCAATGGCAGAGATTCCGTTATCACAGGTCAAAATTGTGTCGATTCCGGCTTCTGCCGCCTGTGTGACCAGATGCTCGTTCATGCCATAACCATCCCTGATCCGATGTGGAATGACATAATCTGCCTCTGCTCCGATCCGTTTCAGCGCACAGTATAAAATGTACGTGGACTGGATGCCATCTATATCATAATCACCGATAATTCGGATTTTCTTCTGTTCTTTTACTTTTTTCAGAATGATCTCGGCTGCCAGATCCACATCTTTGAGCAAATGCGGATCGATCAAATCCTTTTCATCCCCATGCAGGTAATACTCCATTTCATCCAGATCCGTCAGACCGCGGTTTCGCATGATCCGGGCAATCACCGGATCAATCCCGAAATGTTCACCGATTGCTTTAAAATCAGCACCTTTAGCTGATACAACCCACTTTTCTTTCAATCGTATACTCCTTTTTCCATCACTTTCATGATGTACGTAAAACTTTTCATGTAATTCAACAAAATGCACGGATCTGTTTTTTCCATAATTCATGTGCATCAATATACTACTTCCCACAAGGTCAGTCCCTGTGCCGGCATTGTCGGACCTGCCTCTGCCCGGACTTTTGACTCCAGGATCTCAGCTACATGCTCCGGCGGATAAACTCCGGTTCCCACATCCACCAGCGTTCCGGTCACAATGCGGATCATATTTTGCAAAAATCCATTTCCGGTATAAGTGAAACGGATCTCACCGCCGATTTCTTCTATGGAAATCTCATGAATCGTTCGCACCGTGGATTTCTTCATCTTCGCATTTCCGCAAAATGCCGCAAAGTCATGTTTTCCAAGCAGATATTCTGCTGCCTGACGCATAGCTTCCACATCCATGTGCCGCGTATCATGCAGCATGTATTTCCGTTCAAATACGTTTGGATATGCCGCGTTCCAGATCCGGTATACATAAGTCTTTTTCACGACGTTTAATCGGCTGTGGAACCGTTCTGATGCCACCCGCACCTCTGTCACTGCAATGTCTTCCGGCAGATACTCTGCAAAAAGCGCCAGCAGCTCATCACAAACATCTTCTGGTGCCTTTCCATCACACAACGCCTCCGGAATCCGAAAATTTGCCACCTGTCCACGGGCATGTACCCCTGCATCCGTCCGGCCGGAACCATCGATTTCAATGGTGCGCCCATACCGTCTTGTTAAAATTGCCTCAATCTTGCCCTGAATCGTCTGATCCGTGGTGCGCTGTCTCTGCCATCCTTTGTAGCGGGTTCCATCATATTGAATATATATTTTGTAATTCGCCATAAATGTCCTCTTTGTCTAAGAAAGGGAGGTCGGCATGCACCAAACCTCCCCTTTTTCATTTTTTATTACAGTTCGCAGTTATTTACTGTTCTTGGGAACGGGATTACGTCACGGATATTGCCCATACCTGTCAGGTACATCACGCAACGCTCAAATCCAAGTCCGAAACCTGCATGTCTTGCAGAACCATATTTTCTCAGATCCAGATAGAAGTCATAATCTTCCTCTTTCAGTCCAAGTTCTTTCATTCTGCCAAGCAGTTTGTCGTAGTCATCCTCACGCTGACTTCCGCCGATGATCTCACCGATGCCCGGAACCAGACAGTCCATAGCGGCAACGGTTTTGCCATCCTCGTTCAGTTTCATGTAGAACGCTTTAATCTCCTTCGGATAATCCGTTACGAATACCGGACGTTTGAAGATTTCCTCTGTCAGATAACGCTCATGCTCTGTCTGCAGATCTGCGCCCCAGAATACTTTGTAATCGAATTTATCATTGTTTTTCTCAAGGATCTCGATTGCTTCTGTATAAGTTACATGACCAAAATCAGAATTTAATACATGGTTCAGACGGTCAAGTAATCCTTTGTCAACGAACTTGTTGAAGAATTCCATTTCTTCCGGCGCATGCTCTAATACATAACGGATCACATATTTTAACATGCTCTCTGCCAGTACCATATCGTCCTTCAGATCTGCAAATGCGATCTCCGGCTCGATCATCCAGAACTCAGCTGCATGACGGGTGGTATTGGAATTTTCTGCACGGAAAGTCGGTCCAAAGGTGTAGATATTTTTGAATGCCATGGCGTAAGTCTCACCGTTTAACTGTCCACTTACGGTCAGGTTGGTCGGTTTTCCAAAGAAGTCCTGTGTAAAATCAACGCTTCCATCGTCTTTTTTCGGCACATTGTTCAGATCCATGGTTGTTACCTGGAACATCTCACCGGCACCCTCACAGTCACTTCCTGTGATCAGTGGTGTGTGTACATACACAAAATCACGCTCCTGGAAGAATTTGTGAATTGCGTATGCGATCAGGGAACGTACACGGAATACTGCCTCAAAGGTATTGGTACGCGGACGTAAATGAGAAATTGTTCTCAGATATTCAAACGTATGACGTTTTTTCTGCAGCGGATAATCCGGTGCGGATGCGCCCTCGACCTCAACGCTTTCTGCCTGGATTTCAAACGGCTGTTTTGCTTCCGGTGTCGGAACCAGTTTACCGGTTACGATGATGGCAGCACCCACGTTTAATTTGGAAATCTCTGCAAAGTTTTCCAGATGATCCCCATAAACAATCTGTAATGGTTCAAAAAATGTACCGTCATTTACGACGATAAATCCAAATTTTTTGGATCCGCGAACGGAACGTACCCATCCTCCGATGGTTACTTCTTTGTCAAGATACTCTTCTTTGTTTCTGAATATGTCACGAATGTTTGTCAGTTCCATAATCATTGCCTCCCAACTGTTAGCCCCTCAGCTAATTTCATCAATCTTTTTTGTTTTTTTCAAGTCGAACGCACGTGAGACTTGGTGCGTGATTCTGGTCAGCGTAAGCTGACATATTCTTCTCAGAATCACTGCACATTCTCGCGTAGCGTTTATCTCAGTCGGAGATTATACTCCGACTGAGATAAAACAGATCTTCACGATCCACTTTTTTCTAAAAGTATTACCTGCTGTCAGATTTTTACTCTGCATCTGCAGAGCTGTCATCTGCACCGGTAGAAGAATCAGAGGAAGATGTGTCTTTTACAGTTGTCTTTACGCTGTCCATAATTTTTGACAGTGCCTGATTCTCAGCGTAGCTTAATTTGATGTAATCCTCTCCGCCGTACTCCTCATAAAATGCATCTCTGCTGTCAAAATTGTAGCTGGATACATACTGATCTACGAAGGATTCAAAGCTCTTTTCTGAAATAGAAAGTTTCATATCTCTTACGATTGCTTCCAGGATCAGCTCCTGTTTGATACTCTCTTCCATTTTAGTATCAATATTTTCGTAAAACTCATCTTCTGTCTTACCGGTGTAATCCTCAAAGCTCTTACCACTGTCCTCTACAATCTTGTTAATACGATCTTTATACTCTGCGATTCTCTGGTCAAGCAGTCCATCCGGAATTGTAACTTCACACTCATCTAAGAGTTTTGCAAGAACCTCTGTCTGAACCTCCTGCATTTTTGTAGAGTAAACCTGCTGCTCCAAGCCGCTACTTACCTGGGATTTCAGCTCATCAACGGTTGTGATTCCCTGTGTTCCAAAGTTTTCGCTGACATATTCATCGGTCAGATCTTCGTATCCGATATCTTTCTTTGTCTCAATACCGTTAATTGTTACTGTAAATACAACATCTTTGCCTGCCAGATCAGTATTAGAATAACTATCCGGGAATGTCAGGTTCAGATCTACTGTATCACCAACATTTTTTCCGATCAGACCATCCTCGAATCCATCGATAAAAGATCCGGAACCAATTTCCAGATGCTGTCCTGTTGCGCTTCCGCCGTTGAACTCCTCGCCGTCTACTTTTCCGACATAATCAATATTTACGATGTCACCGTTCTCTACGGTTGTCTTGTCAGTGGTCTCATATTCCGGATACATGGACAGCAGGTACTCAATGTATTCCTGAATCTGTTCATCGGTAATAGAATAATCCTGGGATAATTCTACCGTCATATTCATGTAGTCATTCAGTTTTACATATTTCTGCACTTTATAATCTGTTGCTTTCATCAGCTCTTTATAGCTGATCTGCACATCTTCTTTCTCAGCAGATACGCTGGTTCCTGTTTCTGCACCTTTCTGTCCACAACCGCCCAGTGTTGCAGAAGCGACCATGACTGCCATCAGTATCATTACAAGTTTCTTCTTCATCTTTTATAGTTTCCTTTCTTACGAACACGTTCTGTTCCATTTCTGTATTCTTTTCAGAAGACATCACTGCTTTTAAAGATACCATATTTCCCTATAAATGAAAAGTCATTCTTCTTAATTTTTTCTTGAGTTTTCATATAATCAATGATACAATAGCATACAGACTTAGTATTACTATCGACTAAAAATACCGATGAAGGAGGAAATATATCTGTGACAACAGCACATATCATTACACTTATTGTTGTTATTGCCGCTTGTGTTGGCGCAATCATCCTGCTCTATTTCATGGGCAAAAGAAATATGAAGAAACGTGACGAACAGCAGGCTGCCATCGACCAGGCTGCACAGTGGGTCAACATGCTGATCATTGACAAGAAAAAACTCCGCATGAAAGAGTCCGGACTGCCACAGCAGGTCATCGACCAGACACCGCGTTTTGCAAGACTTGCCAAAGTGCCGGTTGTAAAAGCAAAAGTTGGACCTCAGATCGTTACTCTGATTGCTGATAACCAGATTTACGATCAAATCCCAGTGAAAAAAGAAGTAAAAGCTTCTCTGAGCGGTCTGTTCATTTCAGATGTTCGCGGTGTACGCGGACCTTTGGAAAAACCGGAAAAGAAACGCGGATTCTTCGCAAAACTTACCGGACAGAAATAAGTTTGTAATGGAATACAGCATAACAAATAAAAACATCGGTGAATGGATTTCTGATCAATCCACTCACCGATGTTTTTTATTATCACATTTTTTGCTATGTATTGCGCTTACAATCTTTTTTTATTCTAAACATATTCATTCAAGTCGAACGTATGTGGGACTTGGTACACGATCCTGGTCAACATAAGCTGACATATTCTGCTCAGAATCACTGCCTTTTAATAATCTTCAATGTGGATCAGTTGTGTGGTATCCACGCCATACGGCAAAATAGAATTTGCAAAATTCTTAAACTTGTTTGCCGCATCACTGACATAAAACTCATGCATCGCACCCTCATAAGATTGTTTGCCATCATTATTTAATCCGTCCCGCTCCAACAATGCTTTCAGCTCTCTGGCAGTCTCATATGCCGGATTTACCAGATTGACTTTTTCTCCCATGATCTGACGAAGCGTAGAGCGAAGCAATGGATAATGAGTACATCCCATGATCAGTGTGTCAATACCGGATTCCAGCAATGGCTCCAGATAACGGTTTGCCACTTCTACGGTTACCGGATCTTTTAACCATCCTTCTTCCACCAACGGCACAAACAACGGACATGGCTTGCCCAACACCTGAGCGTTTGGTTTATGGGAATGGATCTCTTTTGTATACAACTGACTTTCAATGGTACTTTCGGTAGCGATCACACCGATTTTTCCATTTTTTGTTACTTTTGCAGCTTCCTTTGCACCTGCTTTGACCACGCCAAGAATCGGAATGTCAAATTCCGGCTGCACAGTCTCCAATGCCAGCGCACTGGCGGTATTACAGGCGATCACGATTGCCTTTACCCCTTTGCTCTGAAGGAAACGGATGATCTGTCTGGAAAAACGGATGATCGTCTCCTGCGATTTGCTTCCATAGGGAACGCGGGCGGTATCGCCAAAATAAATGATGCGCTCCTTTGGTATCTGACGCATGATCTCACGCGCCACGGTCAGTCCACCCACACCGGAATCAAAGACGCCGATGGGTGCATATCTAAAATCCTGATTTTCTGCCATTTTTCTATCCTTCCTGTTTATAAGAATATTTTTCTGTTTATTTGTAAATCGGTAAACACATTTCTGTGTGTTGTCTTTCTTATTGTTTGTATTTTTTCTTATTTTTTATGCCGTACATCTTCGTGGAACTTTTATCTCAGTCGGAGATTGCGATAAAATCAGACTATCTCGGCTGCTTTGCCTGAACTTTTAAAGTCAGGGAACATTTTGCCAGATATTCTTCCTCCACTTCCAGATCATACTCCAGATTCAGATGGATCATATCCTCTGACTCCAGCACACGGATCATTTTGGAATCAAATCCAAGCATCAGACTTCCATACGGTGTCTGATAAGAGGTACGTGTCTTCTTATCTCTCTGAAATATCATATGTACCCCGGATGCACCTTTTTTTGACAGGTCTACACTGTCATCGCCAATCTTTATCATGCATTTGGTTACTTCCGCAATTCCCTCCTGAACTTCTTCATAGAGAATATAATGTTTTCCGTTGCGGAAATAATATTCACCCGGTGTGACGGTTTCAATCGGCTCATCTGTCTCACCGTCTCTTTTCTGAATCCCGCAAATGGTAATCAATACATCTTTTGTCATATTTTGTCCTCATCTTCATATCATGCACATTTCCTGTTCTGACTTATCGGTCAGATCCTATTTTCAAACAACTATCTGCAAAGGAAACAACAGACTTCCTTTGTTTAAATTCCTTTTGGTCAAGCGGATATTCGCAATCCGCTTCGCTACTTGCTCATAACCGAATAACTGCTCCGCAGTTTATCAGAAGGAGCATGCACTCCTCCTGATACAAGCAAGTCCCCACCCACTGCTTATTGCTTTTCGCAATTGAAGCAGGGGACTTACTTGATTCGGTTAAAATTGTGCTATCCCACATTGTAATCGTTTTTCCCTGATTATTCAAGCACGCGATTGAGAAATCCAAGCATTTTAAAACGCACCTTATAATTTCCGCTTTCCAGAACTGCTGCATACTCCTCCGGCTCCAGCACTTCCCGCAATTTTTCCCCTGAGGAAGCATCTACCTCATACATACTGTTTGCAAAACAGAGATTCGGGTACATGACGCACCACCAGTTATGCCCTTCCCCGGAACCGATCACAACCCGCAGTGCTTCATAGGTTCCGGATGGGAACGTATAATCACCGTAACTTTTTTCCGGAAATGCACAGTTTTCCAGCGCCGCATGTACCGGATAATCATAACCGTTTTCCCTGATCACATTTGCTGCACAGGTTTCAATTTCCTGCAGGTTTTCCGTCACCACATCAGTACTTTCTTCCAGTGAATCTGCATTTTGCAATTTTTCTGCCATCATGGTTCCGACACGGTCTCTGACGGCACATTTTAACGCCTGATCTGCCTGACTGTCGCTGTTTGCCAGCACATGAAACCGCAATACTTTCTGTGACATATCCCGCTGCAGCATGGCTGTGTGTATCGTTGTGGAAAGCAATACGCAGGCTGCTGCCGCCAGACATACTGCAATAAATCTTTTTTTCATGGTCTTTCCCCTGTTCTTTCTATACATAATTTTATAAAATAGCGCTCATCACTTATATCATCCAAGTCAACTGCTTATAAAATTTTCTGCACGATTCTGAGCAGTATAATCATACATTTTTTTCTTGAACTCACATTATATTCTCAATGAGCTTTATTCAGAGTCTTGCCATATTTTTCCAGTTTATTCCATAAACATTTATTCCACAAAAAGCCGGATTTTCAAATCCGAAAGATACTGCGCCGGTTCCTCACGATACTGTTCCCACAAACTGCGCTCCTGCCCTGCCAGAAGCAGAAATGAATTCGCCAGATCCATGCCCGCTTCCTTTTGCTGCGTAGTCAGAAACGTCAGCAAACGGTCTGCCAGTTCCTGTTTTCCCTGCTGCCTTTGGTCTTCTTGATCTGCATCCCAACTCAATGCACTCACGGTACTATTTCCCCGAACCGTTACTGTCAACACCGGATATTGATTCCCTGCTTCATCCACCGCCGCCGTGATCTCACGCTCTGTCTGTACCTGTTCCAGCAAAAAACGTGTCCCATCCTGCATCGTAAATGCATAACGTTTCAAATTATTTTGCAGAAGCATCAACTGCTCTCCTTCCCGCAGTGACAGTTCTCCCATCGGCTGCAATCCGAACAACACACAAAAGCCACCGATCTGAGGCTTTTCTTCCGCATCCGAAATCTCCAGAACTGGCACACACAGCGTTTCATTCCTGCTGTAATACTGACTCATCAGCGTTCCCACCGTCACCTGCGCTCCCTGCCGCACATCTTCCCACTCCTCTAACAGATCTTCCAGATAGATACCAAGGGACTCCGGCAACTTCAGATCTTCTGAAAAAATATCCTTCAGCGGTTCTTTTGTCACCATCACATACGTATTCCAGGCTGCATCCTGTTCCTCCTGAAAAAAATGCAGTAATTGTTCTGTCTTGGTCGTATCTTCCAGAATTGCCTGATCCAGAATCAGCACTTTCAGGTGATTGAAATCCGCATTTTTATTGCTATTTGCTGACATCTGTTCCTTTCCGGTAAACAAATCCTGCCCTTTGCCATTCCAGAACACATCAGAGGACAACGCATTTTCTGCTGCCTTGTCATCCTGCAGATCCGGATACGCCATATAGATTTCCAGATCATCCTCTGACGTTTTTTCCACGCCAAGTGCCAGCGGAAACGCATGATTTTCCAGTTCATTGGCGCCACATCCCGTCAGAAAAACAAGCCAGCAGATGATCATCATGATCCCAATTCCATAAAACAGATACCTCTTTTCGCTTTTCATGCCCTTTTACTCCTTCTATTTCTGCCTGATACGTTTTTTCAGACATTCCACGATTGCCTGCACCACCGGCAGAAAAAGCAGCAGCGGCACAACGAACCATACACAGACCTGAAACATGCGCTCCGCCCGTTCTGCCGAATGTAACAGCCATACTGCCAGCGCTGCCATTGCCAGACAGCAGATTCCCGTTGCCTTTGGTCTTCCCTTTTCAGAAAACAGCTTTTCCAAGGGTGCCGACGCATAATACAGCATTGAATTTAACAATGCAAACAGACAGAAAAACCAGATTCCCATCATCAGCGCATCCTGCCGCTCCAGAAAGTTTCCCGGCAATTTGACCACCGCCATCAGATCAATGATCGGATAAGACAAATGACTTAACAAGCCCACTTGAAACACACCAAGTAAAATCAGATATATGATGGCGTTCCATATCACAACGGCACACAGACTCCACCTTGTCGCCCGTAAAAGCTGCTCCGGTCTGCTACACTGACTTTTGCTGCAAAATGCCAGCAGCGACAATGAAAATATCAATACACATAACAAGATCCCTTTTCCAAAATTCTGCCAGGAAGTGTCTACCACCGGCGTCCAGTAATCCGTGCAAACGCCACTGCAGGCAGCAAGCAAAATGAAACCCAGGGGCAGTATCAAAATCCAAAAAAGCACCTCATATACACGAAGCCGGCTCTCCAGTCCTTTCCATAAGCCCCAGAATGCCGCACCTGTCAACGTCAGAACAATCGCCGCTTCATAGGATTTTCCCAACAATTGTTCTTCAATTAAGGTGCTCAGAAAATACATCACATAGGCGGCGATTCCAAGAAACGCACCTATATATATTACCATGGTCGTATTTTTCAATACTTTTGTATTGCAATATTGCTCACTTGTATCATTTTGTTTTACATTTGTATCGTACCGATTCCACGCAACAGACAACAGATAGGTCAAAACACCGCCAAATAAAATGGCAAATACACCATCTGTCCCGCACAGACGCGCCAGTGCCGGTGGCAGCAACAGCGTACTGAGCCCAAGCATTTCCAGAAAAAGCGCACGACTGATCTGTCTGGCAGAAACCTGTTGATTATCCGAAAAAATAATTCGATCCCGCATTGTTTTCCTCTACATCCTTCTGAAATCTTCTATTCCCGCTTTTCAACTTGACTTTTTTCCAAAGAACAATTCTTATTTTTCCCTATCGGTATTCGTATTTTTTCCCTGCTTTTTGATTCGTAACCGAATACGGTTATTTCTTTTTGCATAGATTGGACGTCTGTGCAACGACCACATAGGTGGACGCATCAATGTATCCTGTGCGTCCTTATATCCACTGAGTTCTGCCCCCACAACCGGCATCAGATACGGAATACCAAAGCTCTCCAACTGCGCCAGGTGAATGAGCAGCACCAGAATTCCAAGCAAAAATCCATAAAATCCAAGCGCCGCTGCCAGACCGATAAAAGCAAATTTCAGCAGACGAAACGCTGTCGCAAAGTCTTCATTCGGAATTGCAAAAGAACACAGCGCCGTAAATGCCACTACGATCACCACCATGGGACTGACGATATTCGCATCCACCGCTGCCTGCCCGATGATCAGTCCGCCCACGATTCCAATGGTATTTCCCATGGCTCCGGGCAGACGTACCCCCGCTTCCCGCAAAAGTTCAAAAGACAGCTCCATCAAAAGAATCTCCACCACCCCCGGAAACGGAACGCCCTGACGTGCTGCTGCAAAAGAAAGCAACAGTTTGGTTGGCAGCAGCTGTGTATGAAAATTTGTCATTGCAAGATACAATCCCGGCAAAATCATAGACAACACCGATGCCACATAGCGCAATGCCCGGGTAAAAGTGGCAATCTCCCAACGGGTGTAGTAATCATCTGTTGTTTTAATAAAAGAATTATAATCCGTCGGAAAAATCAGTGCTTCCGGGGAATGGTCCGACAATAAGACTGCCCGTCCTTCCAGCAGTGCCATTACCGCCCGATCCGGTCGGCGGGTTGTCTGAAACTGTGGAAACGGCGAAAACCACTGGGTTTCCGTCAACTGTTCGATCACCCCGCTGTCCTGAACACCGTCAATTTCAAACTGACGCAAACGTTCCTGCATTTCTTCCACCACCGCATATCTGGTGATATTTTCCATATACAGAATGTCGACATTCGTGTTGCTCTGCCTTCCGCATTTGCATTCAGTTACTTTCAAATTTACCGACCGGAGGCGTTTTCGAATCAATGCCGTATTCAGCTTGATCGATGTGCCAAACCCTTCATTGCTTCCCCGCAATGCTTTTTCCGATTCTGTCTCCTGCAAAGACATCCCCGGATAGCCTTTGTCCGGAATCTTCAACGCCTGATCAAATCCATCCACAAAAAGAATCGAATCCCCCGTCAGCATTCCATTGGCAGCATCCAGTAAGGTAGAAAACGGTGTCGCATCCGACATACCAAGGGCATTTTTCTGTAAAGCGCTGCCCAGTTCTTCTGAAGACATTTCCTTCAATCGGGATAACATTTTTCCCAGTGCGGATTCCTGCAGCATATCTTTGCCACCTGTAATCTCGATATAACTTAAAAATGCTTTCACATCCATCTGTTTTCCCAGATACATCTCCCGCATTTTGATATCCGCACAGTCCGAAAAAAGCTGCTTCCACCAGGCAATATTCTGTTCTATGTCTTTGGAGACTTCTTTATCTTCTAACAGCTTTTCCTTTTTCTCCTGCATGTACTTCCCCCCATCCTTGGATCGATTTCCCCCGCTTACCTCTCCTTTTGATAAAGAGAAGTCTCCCGCAACTTATTGATTTGTACAAGAAAAGCAAAGAGACTTTCTTATATTTACCTAAAAAAAGAGAGCAGGTATCAACCTACTCTCTAGTCTGTGCTGTTTTTTGTGTTCTATTCTTCTAATTTTACTTCTTCTACTCCTGATCGCGAATGATCTTTTTCACTGCCTCTGCCTGATTATGAAGGTGCTTCTCCACATAAGCAACTGCCTGTTTCTGATCCTTTTCCTTCAGTGCATCATACATTCTATGATGCTCCTCGATCAGACGCGGGTAAATAGCTGCATCTTTCAGATATTCCACACGATAACGATACATCTGCTCTCTCAAATTGCTCAAAAGCTGCTGCAGTTTCGGATTGTTGGATGCTTTATAAAGAATCTCATGAAATTTGACATCTGCTTTTGCCATCTCTACAAACTGACCGGATTTTGTTTTCTCTTCAAAATCCTCCATAGCCACTTTCAGTTCCTGCAAAGCTGCCGGTGTAATATTTTCACAGGACAGGCGTACTGCCAATGCTTCCAGAGAAAGACGGATCTGTAATACATCTTCCATGTCTTTTTCTGTCATTTTCGCAACTTCTGCACCTTTTCTCGGAATGGTAACAGCAAGTCCTTCCTGCTCTAACATACGGATTGCCTCACGGATTGGTGTACGGCTTACGCCAAGCTTCGATGCAAGCTGTAACTCCATCAGACGCTCCCCCGGTTTCAGATCACCTTTCAGGATTGCACCACGCAATGTCTGAAAAACGACATCACGAAGTGGCAGATATGCATCCATCTGTAATTCCAAGTTGTCTGTCATTTTTTATTTCCCCCTCTTCTTCGCCGCTTATCTTCTATTATTATGGATATCGGATGTGTACACATTTTTTGCCAGTCCGGACTGTTTCAACGCTTCGTATGCCCGGCGGATTTCTTTCTCATTCGGGAATAATCCAAATACGGTCGGACCACTTCCACTCATCATGGCATTTAATGCACCATTCTCCAACATCAGTTTCTTAATATCCTCAATCACCGGATACATTGGAATCGTCACGGTCTCAAGGATATTTCCCATATGAGAAGCAACCCCTTTGAGGTCTTTTTGCTGAATCCCTTCCATCACACCATCAATATCCGGATGCTCCATGCCGTCATATAATTTCAAACCTTCATAAACTGCTTTGGTGGATACAGAAATCGCCGGTTTTGCGATCAGTACCGGACATTTCGGCATCGGCGGCAATGCAGTCAGTTTTTCACCGATTCCCTCTGCCAATGCTGTACCACGCATAATACAAAACGGAACATCTGCACCGATCTTCAGACCAAGTTCCATCAGTTTATTCTGTTTCAGGCCCAGATTAAAAATACGATTCATTCCTACCAGCACTGCTGCCGCATCTGAACTTCCGCCTGCAAGACCTGCTGCCACCGGAATGAATTTCTGAAGAACGATCCGCACACCTTCTTTAATCTGAAACTCATCTTTCATCAGTTTTGCTGCACGGTATACTAAATTATCCTCATTCACCGGCAGATAATACAGATTGGTTTCCACATGAATATGCGGAGATCTTGTTTTCTTGATCTCTACTCTGTCATACAGATGGATCGTCTGCATGACCATACGCACTTCGTGATAACCATCTTCCCGTTTTCCCAAAACATCCAGTCCAAGATTGATCTTGGCAAGTGCTTTTAAACTTATCTCGTCCATTTTTCATTCCTCGTTTCTCTTCTATGCTGTAGCGAAAACGAAATCTTCAGCGGTTTTTCATGCTGTAAGATACAATTTTCGTATTTTGTATACATTCTTATGTATTATTTTATATACAATCCGATAATTTGTCAATAAATTCTTATTTGTCGTTTAAGGAACAAGTTTGAAAAAACTCCAATGCAGGCACGACCGATTTCCTATCTTCGCTGCGCCGCCTCTCTCCGCCCGCTTCCGCGAACTTGCCAACAGCAAAAACAGCTGTTGCCTCAACCACTCTCCCGCGGTCGGGCTATGCTCGCTCCGATAACGGAAATCAGTCTACCGCCTTGCCTTGGAGTTTGTTTCTAACTTGTTCCATTTACACGACGGCACCGCCTGCCACACATGCACACACGATATTGACAAAATAAGCACTGTGTTGCATGCGCAATTAAAAACATCCTGCGTTCCATATGGCACTTATTTAAGAAACACTGTACCAGTGTTTTTTCACATTCATAAAGTGAATCAGCGTGCACAACATAGCGGTAATCTTATTATAATTTATATGTGCACGTGGCAGGCGGTGACGTCGTGTAAATGGAACAAATTCAAGTCGAACGCACGTGAGACTTGGTGCGTGATTCTGGTCAGCGCAAGCTGACATCTTCTTTTCAGAATCACTGCACTCTACACTCCGTTCCGGTCGGCGCAAAACCATTGTCTCCCAGACAATGTGCGCCCTCGCGGAGCATTTATCTCAGTCGGAGATTGAACTCCCACTGAGAAATACTTGTTACTACTCACCACTTGCAGAAGTGGGAGTCTCAACTCAGACTAAGATAAAAAATAACTCCAAGAGGATAATTGTAAAATTTTCGTTGTGACCGCTGCATCCAGCCCGTCCGCGAGAGTGTGTCTGAACCCGCTGGTTTTGCGGGTGAGTTCGCGGAAGCGGACGGAAATAAGCGATGCTGTGGTCACAACGAAAATTTTTCATATCCTTTTGGAGTTATTTTTTATTTGTTCCTTAAACGACAAACAAGAGTTTTCTTAAATAGCTTCCAGAGCCTGCGCCAGATCTGCGATCAGATCTTCTTTGTCCTCGAGTCCACAGGACATACGCACCAGTCCTGCCGGGATTCCAGCCGCCTCAAGCTGTTCGTCTGTCATCTGACGATGTGTGGAAGTTGCCGGATTTAAACAGCAGGTTCTTGCATCTGCCACATGTGTCTCGATGGCAGCTAATTTCAGATGTTTCATAAATGTTTCTGCCGCTGCACGGCCGCCTTCTAATTCGAAAGATACGACACCGCATCCACCCTTCGGCATATATTTCTGTGCCAGATCATAGTATTTATCGCCCGGAAGTCCGCTGTATGTAACGTTGACTACCTTTGGATGATTTGCCAAAAATTCTGCTACTGCCTGTCCGTTTTCTACATGACGCGGCATACGAACATGCAGGGATTCCAGACCAAGGTTCAGATAAAATGCATGCTGCGGAGACTGGATGCTTCCAAGGTCACGCATTAACTGTGCGGTACATTTTGTGATAAATGCACCACCCTGACCAAATTTTTCTGCATAAGTAATTCCGTGATAGGAATCATCCGGTGTGCAGAGTCCCGGGAATTTATCTGCATGTGCCATCCAGTCAAAGTTTCCGGAATCAACGATTGCTCCACCTACTGCTGCGCCATGTCCATCCATGTATTTTGTCGTAGAATGGGTTACGATGTCTGCGCCCCACTCAAACGGGCGGCAGTTTACCGGTGTCGGGAATGTATTGTCCACGATCAGCGGTACACCATGTGCATGTGCTGCTTTTGCAAATTTTTCAATATCCAGAACGGTCAGTGCAGGGTTTGCGATGGTCTCACCAAATACCGCTCTTGTATTCTCCTGAAATGCTGCATTGAGTTCTTCTTCTGTACAATCTGGTGCTACGAATGTTGCTGTAATACCCATTTTACGCATGGTTACTTCAATCAGGTTGAAAGTTCCACCGTAAATGGCAGAAGATGCCACGATATGGCTTCCGCACTCGCATACATTAAATAATGCAAAAAAGTTTGCTGCCTGTCCGGAGGATGTCAGCATTGCCGCTGTACCGCCTTCCATCTCTGCGATCTTTGCTGCTACCAGATCATTGGTCGGATTCTGCAGACGGGTATAGAAATATCCGGAATCCTCCAGATCGAATAATCTACCCATTGCCTCGCTTGTCTCATAACGGAAGGTTGTGGACTGAACGATTGGAATCTGTCTCGGCTCTCCATTTCCCGGACGATATCCTCCCTGTACACACTTCGTATCTAATCTGTAATCACTCATTTTTTCCTTCTCCTTTTCCTAATCTTCTGCCCTTTATAACAGAAGAAAACGTTTTCATAAATACATTTTATATACGGATACAGTTTTATGTCAACAAAAAAATACAGCTTGCACTGCTATTACACAGACAAACTGTACTTTTTCAAACTTACTCACTCCGCTTATTCATCGTCAGAATCGGAACCAGATGATTATATACCAAAAATGTGATCACCACACTGATCATCGCCTTAATAAACGTAAACGGCATATTAAATACGATCAGACTCTGCAGGATGCTTTTTACCCCTGGGAAAATTGCCTAATATGCTGCCAGAATCGTATCTGCCGGCATGAAATTATAATATACCGGATATACAACGAAATAATTGGATACAATACTGACAACCGCCATCAGGACTGCGCCAAGAATGGCTCCGCCACAGGCACTCTTTTTCGATTTCTTTTTCTTATACAATAAACCTGCCGGCAGAATAAATACCGCATTTAAAATAAAGTTAGAAAGTTCTCCGACACCGCCAGTAGATGTCACCGTCAGATGTAACAGATTTTTGATCAGTGCAATAATAATGCCGCCCACCGGACCTACTGCCAAACTGCCGATCAACGCCGGGAAATCAGACAGATCCATCTTGATAAACACCGGCATCAACGGAACACTGAACTCCATAAACATCAAAATATACGCAATGGCAGATAAAACACCTACAATTGCCATTTTTGGAATATTTGATTTTATTGGTTTTTTCGCTTTTGTTGCCATACTTTATGAACCTCTTTCTCTATCGTTTTTTCTTTTTTGACCGAAAATGACTGATAAACACGGACGCGGTAAACAGAATCGCCAGAAAATAGCCGATGGCTCCCAGTGCCGGAATTCCAAGTAATTTCGGTTTCATATCGGTGGTGCAGATAATACTGGAACTGATCAGAAGCGCCATGATCAAAAATCCCATGACCAACCGCCGCACCAGCGCATTCAGCATCACCGTCAGATCATCCGTCGCGTGCAGATCCAGATTGATACTGGTCTGTCCCTGCATATAGCTTCGTAACAGATCTGATATATAAGATGGTATCTTGATGCCTTTCTGTAATGCCTGCCAGATTTCTTTTCCACTCATGCGAAGTTCCTTTTTCAGATCAAAATCAGACAGTTTATTTCCTGACATTCGTACAGATGCAACTTGAACCACATTGATGTCCGGCGCAATCTCAGCGATCACTCCCTCAATAGTTGTCAGACCACGCACCAGCATCGTCAAACTGTGTGGCATTGATACCCTGTTTTCTTTCATAATATCGATCAGATCCTGCATCAGCGTTCCCATATTCAGACCGCCGAAATTTGCAGAACCGTATTTGGCAAGCCAGTCACCAATATCCGAATACAGCAGCTTCTGATTTGGTTTGTCGTGAAATTCTCCCAAGGATAATACGGCTTCCACGATCAGACTGACATCATGCGTTGCCACGCCTTTAATGACCTTGGTCAACAGAGCCTGATCCCGCTGGGAAAAACGCCCCATCATTCCCATGTCAATCCAGACGATCTTGCCACCTCGAATACGCAGATTGCCCGGATGTGGATCTGCATGGAAAAATCCATCCTCCATGATCTGCTTTACATAATTATCTGCCATCTTGGTTCCGATCTCATCCAGATCATAGCCAGCTGCCAATAATTTGTCCTTTTCGTCCACACCAATTCCTTCAATATACTCCATTACAAGCACTTGTGTGGTCGTATATTCCCGGTAAAGCATTGGACTGGTCACAAATGCCACGTCTTTATTCAAACGTGCAAATTCTTCCATATTTGCCGCTTCTGCAAGGAAATTCATTTCTTCCTGTGCAACCACCCACATCTCATCCAGAACCTGATTCATATCTACCAGACCTGCCATATTAATCGGCGGCATCAGTTTTACGGCACGATGCAAAAATGCAATATCCCGGGACATGGTTTCATAAATTCCCTGACGCTGCACCTTGACCACTACTGTCTCACCGGTTTTGAGTTTTGCCTTATGCACCTGAGCAATGGAAGCGGAACCAATCGGTGTTTCTTCAAAGTCTGCAAATACTTCGTTAAGCGCTGTTCCATAAGCGTGTTCGATCACCTCTTGCACTTCCGAAAAAGGCATCGGTGTTACTTCGGAACGCAGACGCATAAATTCATCACAGATTTTCTTTGGGAAAATATCCGAACGCATAGACATAATCTGACCCAGCTTAATATAAGTTGGGCCAAGATCTTCCAGAATCAGGCGTAACTTTTCCGGAGTTACGCCCCTGGCAATTTGATGTTTGTGAATGACTGATATAATTTCCCGCAATCGGGTTCCATTCGTATCTTTTTCACTCATAATTTCAATTTCTTTCAATCTGTTTTCATTGTGCCTTCCTTTTTTCCTTCTGTTTGGAAAGCACGATTCCTTTTAAGTCACACACAGGAGACTTAACACCTGATTCCAGTCAATGAAAATTAATAGTTTCTTCTTAGAATCACGATATCTTCTACTCTTCTGCTGCTTCCTCTTTTGTCTCTTCTGCTTTTTCTTCTGTAGCTTTTGCTTCCATGTTTGCAATTGCAGCTTTTAATGCCTCGATCTGCTCCGGAGTCATTCCTTTTAATACATCAGCAGGATCCTGCTCATCTTTTTTGAATGTCTGTTTTACATTATGCTTTAATTCTTCATTCAAGACTTTTCCCTGCTCTACGGTCAGCTCACCTTTTTTTACCAGATCATCCAGAATCTCTTTTGATTTCTCAGCAGTCGTAGCTGCTGCACCGATACCTGCCAATAAGATTTTTTTCATGCTGTCACTGATTTTTTCCATAATAAAGTTCTCCTTTCTCATGTCAGGAAGAATCTCACCGCCTATAGAGACGGGAGTCGTCTCACATCTGATATATGTTCAGTATACACTACTTAAAGTTATTTTGCACCACAATTTTTCTTCACAAAAATGTGTTACAGCTCACTCATCATATGCATTCAGATAATGATCATGCCTGCATCAAAAATTGCCCGGATACATAATAATGAAAAGAATGTCTTTTTATGAACAAAAACTCGGTCCAGTGTTCTATTTTTGCATCTCATATCCATAATGCTCAAAATAAAAGCCAAGTTTTGCATTGATCTTGTCCCGAAGTTCCGGTGTCAGCTCAAATTTATTCTTCTGATAATTCTTCTGGCTTTCCAGATATGCGTCAAAATACGGTTTTGCCTCCTCGAACCCATCAATGCCAAGATGATCGTAGATCTGTTTGACATATCCTTCCGGATCTTTGCAGAAATCTTCATATTTGATATCAATATGATCCTCCGGCGGCATGGCATCCAGCTCACGGAATGCTTTTTTATAAATGCGCTCGAACAGATCAATGGTCACATCTTCGATCACCTGATGAGACGCCGGCTCATTTAAGCAGAACAGCCCCATTTCCTTGGTAAACATATTGATGGTGGACATGACAACGGTATACGGATTGCGGTAAATATTGATAAATTTTGCTCCCGGATAACATTTTTTCAAAGCACCGATCCTGCATGTATTTTCCGGGCTTTTCAGCAGAAGCTGTTTGCCCCCGTACAGATACGTCACTTTTTTCAAAATGTAGTCATACACCTTGCTCCATTCCTGCTGCCTTTTCTCATCCTGCTCGTCAATAAAAGCAGTCTCAATGTATTTGACACCTTTTCCGCCATCCGGAAATACCAGCATGTGACTGATCGCCTGGGTAGAAATCGTTGCCTGCGCAAATACTTCCTCCATCGGAAGATCCAGCGTATATTCCAGATTATCCATCGGACGCGCGCCCTGCAGCAGCTTCTTCTGTGCTTTTGCCAGAATCCCTTTCATAAAAATACAGTTGCTGAAAGTCACAGTACGAACCGGATCAAACCATCCAAACTGCGGATCTCTGGTCAGCAGATTTTGCAAAAATGTTGTTCCAGAACGCCAGTAACCCACAATGTATACTGGATCTTTTTTGATTTTTGTCCGTTTGATCGGCACATAAAAGACCAGCCATTCCAAAAATGCCGGAACTGCCAGAACCGACGACACTGCCGTGATCAGCCGCGCCTGTGCTTTATTTTCCGCGGTGATCGGGTTGCTTTTTTTCAAACGTAACCAGTTGTCCAGTCGACATCCCATCAGATTGTGGGACAGATTTATCTTTTTTCCCATGGTATCTCACACTTGCCTTTCTGCCAGTTTCCTCTAAATTCCCATTTGACTCATTATTTTTACTAATCTTACGAAATAAACGTAGGAAACTCTTATAAAATTAAAAAGTATCTTTAAAACCTATTTCTACTGTTTTATCAAAATACAATAAACAATACACAGCTGTCTATATCTTCCATATATCGGAAGGAACTTAATCCCGGACAGAATTTTGCAATTCCATATTCTTCCACAAAATACTGCATCGCCTGCTCATACAGATCCGTACTTGCGAACTTCACCTGTACCATATTTTCGCCATTCTGATAAGCCTGTGCAAAAATCGCTCCGATCGTTTCCGGATTCCATTCCGTAATATACCGCCCCTCGTGCACATAGTAATTATCTGCGGTCGCGGTACACTCCGGCAGACTGATCCGTTCATCCGCGGTATGGGACTGCATGATATCCGCCGTGGAAGCACCAAAATAATTGTAATCAATATACTTGGATACCACATTTTCCTTCTGTTCATCCTGACGGGACAGATACTGAGAGTTTCCCCATGTAGTATCAATATAATAGTAGTCCCCGTCCAGCTTTGCCAGATTCCATGCATGCGGTCCGTCGCTGACATTTCCAAGCACTGTTGTACAGGAAATCCCCAGTTTTTCCAACAGGTACTGCGTTGCATACGCATATCCCTGACAAATGGTTTCATGATTCAAAAACACACTAATAATGTTCTGGTTGTCAGCAGAATCATCCACATAATCTACTTCCGTGATCAATTTTTCAAATACATACAGTGCCTTATCATAGTCCGTTCCATCCGTCGGCGCATCTGCCAGCATCCGGTCTGCTTCCTCATCGATCTGCTTCTGCGTCTTTTTCTGTTCTTCTTTGCTCATGCTGTATTCCGGCGTCACCATGATTGCTGTGATCTCATCGCCACGGTTATAGGTCACATAGGAAAACTGTTTCAGCCAGAACAGGTTACAGTAATCACAGCGCACTGCCAGATATGCCAGTTCCATTTCATCGACATCCGTCGTCGCAATCTGCACCTTTTCTTCCCGGTGCATGATAGCGTACAAAATCTCATCATAGACAAGTTTCGTATTGTCCGGCAGCGTGTTGTAAGCATATTTATCCTGTGATACCGTCTTTACCTCCAACGGATTGTTTCCCGTGACAATTTTTTCCATACGATCTGCCACTTCATCAGCATTTTTCCCACATCCGGTCAAGCCAGACACTAAAACCATCAGGAATAGAAAAATCGGCAAACATTTCCATCCTGTTTTTTTCATTTTTTTCACTCAAATATACCCGCTCTTTCTAAATCGGTAATTACATTTTGATTGCTTTTTTCTAATTTCAATTTTATAATATTTGTAATAGGAACGACAACACAATTTCCATTCCCAATGTGTATCATCCAGATTACTACAAATCCAAAAGATAATGATACCATAATCCACATTTTTTGTTAACAGGAGATTCTGCATGATTGCATTAAAAATAACCGATATTGGCACCTTTATCAACAAATTACTAAAAGAAGGCATGTGCGATCACTTTCTTTTGCAGGAAGCAGTCATTACACAGGCGGCAACCTTTACGATTGACGGTTCCCTTCAGGCAGATTATTTCGATTCTGAAGAAACAGAAAACCTTCAATTGCAGGATCTGTCCTATGTGCCATTTTCCCTGATGCGTCCGCATTGTCTGAAACTGATGCAGGGCAAAAAGAAACCTCTTTATTTTAAATTTGTGTTTCTTCTCTCTCCGGCAAATCAGTTAAACACGGTGGAACGCGCAGGTACTTCCTTTTTACCGGAAGATGTCAGTGGCATGTATCTGCATTTCACTTATAAAAACGAAACCCTGACCTGCACCACAGGAATCTCCTACCGGAAATTTTCTCTGGATAAGACGCTGGATCAGGAGTGGGATCGCTTAGTTCCCGTCTTTCTTCGTAAAAATGGTATTGCGGCAGAACCTGTCTGAAAGGACTGCCGCATTTTTTCTTTTCCTTATCATCTTATTGTTCCTCAGAGTGTCCATACAAGCTGTAAGACATCTATTTATCTCAAATATTTGTTATCACATCTGAGTTTCGCTCTGCGCTAACACTGCTTTCCGATCTCGCGCAGCATCAGCACTGCCATTCCGATAAATACACAAAAATCCGCAATGTTAAAAATCAATTTTTTCAAAAATGGAATCGGAACTTTAAACTGTACGTAATCCGTCACATATCCATGCCGAAAACGTTCCAGCAAATTGGCAAGCCCACCGCCAAGGATCAGTGCCAGACCAGCCTTTAAAGCACTTTTTCCTTTCAATGTCATTGCAAGCAGAAACATGATCGTAAGAATACTTACAACACCGATACCGATGCCTTTGACAAGCTGTGGCTTTTTCTCCAGTGTATTATTTGCCATTCCTTCGTTATGGTATTTGCGCAGACGAATCGGAAGTCTGCCCACCTCCCGGTTTTCATTTGTTGAAAAATTTTTATTCACCCGACGGCGAACAAAA
Source organism: Roseburia sp. OM02-15 (assembly GCF_003481835.1). Classification (NCBI taxonomy): domain Bacteria; kingdom Bacillati; phylum Bacillota; class Clostridia; order Lachnospirales; family Lachnospiraceae; genus Roseburia; species Roseburia sp. OM02-15. Next base: position 6,433 of record NZ_QULX01000017.1, on the reverse strand, counting down.
AATTCTGCCGCACAGATCGCCACAATGATTCCCACATAAATCATACCCGTATCTCTCCTTTCTTATGCCGGTTTCCTTATTTATTCTCTAGTCATCTCAGATCTAATACAATTCTTTTTCCAGACGGCGGTATACTTCCCGAAATGGCAGATGCTGCTCTCTGGCAATTGCCGCTACACTCTCATATTCCAATGTCGGTACTTCGCCGTTTTTCTTTTTCATGGTTTTTACCGCCACATTACCCAGAGAAGTCTGCTCTGTTGATTTTCTGCGCTGTAAGATCGTGCGCTGCATCAGTGCACGGCGAATGCCAATGGTCGTTGTCTCCTCAAAAATAATGTCTTCTAACCGCTCCCGATCCTCCGGACGGCACAAAACAGTCAACATATATGCCGGGCGGTTCTTCTTCATATAAATCGGAAGATAGCAGGCATCCAAAGCACCATTTTCCATCAGACGCTCCATTGTGTAGCCAAGCACTTCACCGCCGCAATCATCAATGTTACACTCCAGTTTCCAGATTTCATTTGGTGTCGTTGTGTCTGTGCAGACAATGTCCTCTGCTACTGTCTCATGTTTTGGTTCCTCTGCCTGAATTTCATCCGGTTCCTTTTCTGGTGCAACCTGACTGATAATACTTTCCTCTAAAAACTCCAGGTCATCGTCCCAGTCAGAATTTTGCTCTGGTGCTTTCGTAACACTTTCTGTATTTTCTTCTTCAGAAACTGGGGATTCTTGCAAAATATGTTCCTGCTCAGCTTCTTTTTCTGGAAAATCGGCTTCTATATTCTTCTCTATCTCTTCTTTCTCCGGAAAATTAGCTTCTATATTTTTCTCTACAGCTTCCTTTTCCGAAAAATCAGCCATTCCACTCTTCTCTGCATTTCCGTCTTCAAGCACCATGATCCGCAGCACGCCATTGCTTCCATCCGATGCAGTACCACGACCGGTTCCGATCTTGCTGACATGGTACTCCTCCGGCAGATGATCCGAAGTACGGCATGCCGCCAGAAAAGCAGCTCCTTCCGGTGTCACCCATGCACTATCGCGTTCCATACGGTGCATTGCGATCTCAGCCCCCATCAGAATATATAACGTTTCCGGCAACGGTACCGACACCGGTTCATGATCAATATAAATTTGTCCATATCCATCGTACACGATCGGACAAATGATCGTATCTGCTTCCAGACGTTCCATACAAATAGACGCTGCCAGCATAGCAATCACTTCATCATAATCTTTTTCCTGAAATTCTACATGTGCAATATTCACTCTCTGCACCGCTGCCTTTGCATGAAGCCAGATGTCATATGCACGCTGAAACAACTCCTCTGCTCCCTCTGGAAGTGCAAAATCTTTGATTTTTCTTGGCAGTTTGCGAATCATCGCCGCCTTTACCTCTGCCGGGCAGTCCAGTGTAAGCAGCTGGTCTACTGTCGCCTTCGCCTGTGTCTGTTCCGGCATCAGATTTAACAATGCCTCAACCATCATTTTCGCACTCAGTCCTTCATAGCATTGTATGTATATTGTCTTTCCCATTTATCTTTCCTCCGGTTCTCAAATCTTTCCCTCCCGTGGAGGTGGAAAACATCTCTTATCTCTGAAATTTCTCCACTGATATCCTCTTGTTATTCCTTACCTATAGCGGTGGGAGTTATCTCATATCTGATGTATCCTGTTAAGATACAGTATAAAATAAAAATGAGAAAAATACCATTGCTTTCTTTTTGCTCACATCTTCTTTTTCGTTTTCTATAAATTCTGTTTTTAAGCTAAAGATTACATTTTTATCCAATACAATCTTTCTTTCCAGGATCTTATGATAATTCATTTTGGTTTTATCATACTGCAATTTCACCAGTTATCATGCAGTCTCACAACAAATTTTACCCTGATTACTTTTTAGTCATATGAATTATGCACAATTTATTTTTCAAAATTTGTGAATCATTGTGAACACTTGCGTCTACACATTTGCTATTATAATAACTGTAAAAACCCCAATACATTATAAGTTTTTTGCTACCCCCATAGTAAAAAATACCTTCTCCTTAGAAGACAGCCGTTCGGATTTGGCTGTCTTTTTATTTTACAATTTTTCAAAACACAAAGAATCCTTTTTACAGTTATTGAAAAGGACTTCAGTAAAGCGGTCATTCACTGCTTGCTCATGAACGCCGTCACTTTACTTATTCTGTATTTATCTTTTGCGAATGTACATATCTTCTAATTTCCCCGCAAACGGCTCAACGCCTGATATACTTCCAGCACTCCATACCCATATACCGGATTGGGATACGTCCGGTCCTCATCCCGCACCGCTCCGCGGATCAGCAGATTTTTCAGATCTGTCGTATTCAGATACAACATATTATTTTCCACAATTCCCCATTGAAAAAGCTGAGCGCAGGCACCGGCAGTCAGCGCAGCACTGATACTTGTACCGCTGCGAAGTTCATAGCGGTCCCGAAGCACAGGTCCCAGTACATTTACTCCCGGCGCGACAATATCTGGTTTCACCGCATCCAGACTGGAAAATCCTCTGCCGGAATCCGGGTCAATGCTTCCTCCGATTGCCTGATACGCTCCGGTGGTGATCGCCACCCGCGACATTCCCGGCATAGTGACCGTCGTGTTCGGATCAGATCTCAGGAAAAATACTTCTCCACTCAACAGTTGCGACAACGGAAGCCAGCAGAATATATTTCCACTCAGCACAAAATCTGCCTGCAATTCCACCGTCCAGATTCCACTGAGCGGTTGTTCAAACCGCAGCATGATCTGCTGCATGCTGTTTCTGGTTCCCACAATGGCATATTCTGCCGTTAATTTTGTTTTTTCAAACAAAAATACATATTCCTGCCGTTCTCCCGGACGTACCACAGTCTTCGGGAACCGTTCTCCGGTAGGCGATACGATCGACAGTTCATAAATCTCCGGAACCATCGTCCAGATTTCCATCTGAAATCCTGCAAGATTACTGCCAACGGACAGTTCAATACTCTCAACCGCGCCCTCTTCCATTCCCCTTTTTTGATAATGCCGCCGCTGATTTGCCGCATTTCCTGCTGCCACAACAACTGCCCGCTGCCGTCTTCGTCCAAACTCATCACACTGGATCGCCAGCGGTTCATCCCCGACATGATTTCCAAGTCCGCTCCCCATGCCAATACATAATACCAACGGCATTCGCCGCTCATATGCAAAACGGTTCAGCCAGCTGATTCCCATCATCAGATCATTTTCCTGATAACATTCCTGTCCCTGTGGAATAAAATAATAATCCCGCAGATATGGTTTCGCCTGTTTGCATTTTACAACTGCAATCTGAGCCAGCGGTGCTGCTCCCGAAAAATCTGCCGTGCCATCTGTGCTTCCACATGCTACCCCCGCCAGAAATGTACCATGTCCGTTTTCGTCCTGTTCCGGCACAATCTCCCGCGGTCGTTCTGACCGGAGTGCTTCATTAATCTGTTCCTCTCCATAAAATGCCCCGTAAACCATCCCATTCGGCGGTGTTCCATCTTCCGCCGTCTGATCCCAGATACCGACAATCCGTGTGGTTCCATCCTCATTTTGGAAAGCCGGATGTTCATACGTAATTCCCGTATCAACAAATCCGATCAAAACGCCCTGTCCCTGCAGATCCAGTGCTGATGGATTCTGTAAACGCAAAATCCCGCTGACTTCCAGCGCTGTCATATCCATCGGCACCAGACAATGCGGGATCGTCAGATACGGATAATCCACCAGATTCAACTCCGGTGCCCGCTCCCTGCTGTAAAATCCAATGTCATACGTATTGTCCACCTGTAAGATGCATTCCGGATTTCCCAGTGGATACCCACCGATATAATCAATGATCAGGTCGTAATAATCATTCGAATAAATCACTTTTTTGCAGATATTATCGTCCATATTTTTCTCAGAAAGCTTTTATCTATAAGTTATGCGAAGAAAAACCTTTTTGTTTCTTCTAAACACCTCTGTCATCTGCCCAAGAATATATCCCCCACTGACTATGATTGTTGTACAAGTCAAGCGGATATTCGCAATCCGCTTCGCTACTTGCTCATAACCGAATAACTGCTCCGCAGTTTATCAGAAGGAGCTTGCACTCCTCCTGATACAAGCAAGTCCCCACCCACTGCTTATTGCTTTTCGCAATTGAAGTAGGGGACTTACTTGATTCGGTTAATGTCTAAAACTCACTGAATCTAGCACAAGTGAATATATGCAATTGAAGTAAAAAGTCTCCTTAATTTAGCTAAATCATGCAAAATCACAGCAGATTCTAAAATGATTACTTTTTGGTCTTATAAAATTTGTATAGTTTTTTCCTGTTTTTTTATGAATGATTGTGAACACTTACGTGCACACATTTGCTATTATAATAACTGTAAAAACCCCAATACATTATAAGTTTTTTGCTACCCCCATAGTAAAAAATACCTTCTCCTTAGAAGACAGCCGTTCGGATTTGGCTGTCTTTTTATTTTGTCTTTTTATAGTCCAAACTTCTGTTCAAGAATGCTCCGGCATTCTTGTTGCGAGGTGCGCGTCATGCAATTGCATGACATACTTCAACTGCGCACCTCTGTAATCCTGCCGGAGGCTATATCAGATGGGGGATTGGCTCCCACCACTGATACTAGCTTGTTTCTCACCACCTATAGAGGTGGGAGTCATCTCCCATCTGATACTAAGTTTGTTTTCACCTTTGTGTAAAAAACTTATTTTATGTTCCTTTTGTCTAAAATTGGTCCTTCCTGTGCAATTATTACAAGGCTTTTGAAACTGATTACTTTTTGGTCTTATAAAAATTGCATAGTTTTTCTGTGATTTTTTATGAATGATTGTGAACACTTATGCACGTACATTTGCTATTATAATAACTGTAAAAACCCCCAATACATTATAAGTTTTTTGCTACCCCCATAGTAAAAAATACCTTCTCCTTAAAAAGACAGCCGTTCGGATTTGGCTGTCTTTTATTTTTGTTTAAAAAATACTACTATGAGAAATGTCTGTTGTACTACACACATAATAGTTTTACCCAAAAGTATATACACTACAAGGTAAAACTTTTTATTTTAGTTTCATTCATTTTCTATTAACTATTCGCTACATCTTCTATCGCAGTTTTCTTTATATGTTTTCCAATGATCTCAGACACGTCACTGACCGTAATAAATGCAGAAGTATCAACTTCTTTGATCAGACGTTTCAGTTCATAGATTTCAAGACGATTCAACACACAGTACAATACAACTTTCTTTCCACTAATCAGACCTTCGCCCTCCAGCATTGTCACAGTTCTGCCAAGCTTCTGATAAATCTGATCCGCGATTTCTTTTCCCTCGTCAGTAATGATCATAGCCGCTTTCGCCTGCTCCAGACCAGTCTCTACCTTATCAATAATTTTCGATGTAATAAAATAAGTAAGAAGACTGTACATTGCGCGGTCAAATCCAAAAAGAAGTGCCGCTACAATATAAATAATCACATTAAAAATCAGCACCGTCTGTCCCACCGGGAACTTGAATTTGCGGTTCAGCAAAATTGCCACTGTTTCCGTCCCATCCAGACAGCCGCCAAATCGAATGACCAGACCCACACCTGCTCCAAGGATCACACCACCGAAACATACTGCCAGCAAATACTGATCTGTGGCATTTACCCACGGCGCAAACACTTCCAAAAATATGGAAAACATCGCCATAGCGTAGCCGGATTTTACGATAAATGTCACACCAAGTTTTCGGGAACCAATCAGAAGAAACGGAATGTTCAGAACGATGGTCAGAATACTTAACGGGATATGGGTTAGGTTATTTACCATGATGCCGATACCAATGACACCGCCATCCAAGATCGTGCAGGGCACCAGAAATTCTTCAATGGCAAATGCAGCGATGGCAGATCCCACGGTCAACATCAGAAAATCTAAAAACAGTCGCATTTTCGGGTTCAATTCTCTCATTCAGATTCCTCCTTTTTTAATCCAGCTATTTTGTTACTTTCCTTTTTCTCTGATGATCATTACAATCAGTCAGCCAGGCAAATGTCCTCACTCTTCTTACTTAGTCAAGCGGATATTCGCAATCCGCTTCGCTACTTGCTCATAACCGAATAACTGCTCCGCAGTTTATCAGAAGGAGCTTGCACTCCTCCTTATACAAGCAAGTCCCCACCCACTGCTTATTGCTTTTCGCAATTGAAGCAGGGGACTTACTTGATTCGGTTAAAGTAAAAACAGAGGGCTTAATAGGTCTAAAAATGGCAGGGGAAATAAGCACCTTTGCTCTTTCTCCTGCCACGTTTCCTCTCTGCTTATTGTTCTTCGCAATGGAAGCAGGGATTTAATTATTCAATTCAAGTCGAACGCACGTGAGACTTGGTGCGTGATTCTGGTCAGCGCAAGCTGACA
>NZ_QULX01000016.1:3133-69440 GCF_003481835.1 Roseburia sp. OM02-15 | reverse complement strand
AGTACTGCGTCCGGTTTGGATGCTAACTGGCTCTGTAAGTCTGTTACGATCTTGTCTGCTGTGAACTGGTTATCTGCCACATCTACTTTTGCTCCTGCAACTGCTGCTGCTTTCTCATCTGCATGTACGATGATGTCAAGCGGATATGCGCCTGTTCCCCAGATGTTTGCTGCGATGGTATATCCATCTTTGCTGCCCTCTGATTTTGCTGAGCTGTTTGACTCTGATGCTGCTGAGCTGTCGCCTCCTGCTGCTGCTCCATTATCATTGGATGATGCGTTTCCACATCCGGCAACCATAGCTGCTACCATTGCCCCAACAAGTAATAAACTAATCGCCTTCTTCTTCATTTTTTCCTCTTCCTTTCTTTTTGTTTGGAAATTTTGTGGACCTTTGTCCTGATGTCTATATATAATGCAATTTGTGTGCCAATTCTATTTTCTCTTTTTTGGCTATTTTTTACACGTTTTTTGCATTTTCGGCTTTGCTTTTACCTGATTGTTGTTGCGCTCGGACAACTGCTGTTTCCACGATGCAACTTGTCTGTTTATATTTCCCCATAAACAACAAAAGACACCGGACAATTATTTATCCAGTGCCGTCTGCTAAAATGATATTTCTTCAATTCAAAATCCTCCTTAGCCTTTCGCTAATTCATAAATTGCCTGTATATCACTTTCTGTTGGAACCTCCACCACATCTGTCTGGGCAATTCGAAGTGCCACTCTGCGACTGTCAAAATTACGCAATCCGTATTCCCGAAGTGTTACTGACAGTCCACACTGACTGATAAAATCCTGAAAGCGGGCAATTCCTTCCTGTGCTACCGTACTCTGTGAAATATCCCGGTTGGTCACATTCCACACCTGTTCTGCCCAGATCACAACTGCATCCAGATCTGTCCGAAGTAAATATTTGCACCACGCCAGCATCGTAACTGCCAGAGCTGCATTTTTCGGCACATGATATTCGTTGATCAATGCCTCCGATAATAATTCACAGTCTGACCACTCATGTTTCTCCTTTTCCATGAGTACATGCGGTACAAAATCCGCATCTTTTTTGTCCCTCTGCAACACAAATAAAATTTCTGCAACAATCGAACGCATTGTTTCACTGTCTTTTCTCCTGTTTTCCATACTCTGCCCCGGCTGGAAAAAATCAGAAAAAGCCTGCTCAAACGCCTGTAATGACTGTCCCAGTCGTTCATTTGCAATGCCATTCATAGTAAAATTCCTCCCTGCTATACATTTTTATTTACTATTTTAACATGCAAATCTCATGCCATTTTAGTACGTTAAAGTACAAAAAAAAGAGGAGAACGCATGTCACGTTCTCCCCCCCCCCTGGGCTTTTATGTACGCTCAGAATCTTTTAAACGATGAATTCTGAGATAGATTTTCATTCAAGAACGCCTCGTTTTTGAAAAATTCCGAGCGTACATTTTTTATTTCTGTTTTATTTTTTTACTTTCCAGATATGTTTTGCCGGCTCACCTTTTAAGTATGCCATGATGTTCTCAGACATAATTCTTCCGGACCAGTTGTCTACATCTGTTGTTAATCCTGCATAATGAGGTGTGCATGTTACATTTCTCATTTTCAGCAACGGATGATTTGCCGGAACCGGCTCCTGCCAATATACATCAACAGCTGCGCCGCCGATTGTTTTGTTCTCAAGAGCTTCTACGAAGTCTTTCTGATCAATAACTGCTGCTCTGGCTGTATTGATCACATAAGCAGTCGGTTTCATCTTGGAGAACCAGTCCTTATTTACAATTGCTTTTGTGGACGGAAGTACCGGAAGGTGGATACTTACGATATCACTCTGGGAAAGCATTGTATCAAGATCTACATACTCAGCGCCTGTAGCTTCTACTGCCTCTTTTGGCATATATGGATCATATGCAAGAATTTCCATACCAAAAGCCATTGCACGTTTTGCAACTTCACGACCGATAGCACCATAACCTGCGATACCAAGTTTTTTACCATATAACTCAAATCCGATACCGTAATCTGTGTAAGGATGATTCTCGTCAAGCGGTCCCCATGTAACGTTTTTTTCTTCCGGAACATTGTAGATATCATCTACCGGTGCACCAAGATGCTCACCTTTCTGCAGACCTACGCAGCTTAATGCAAGGTTACGTGTAGAAGCGATCATCAGACCGATACAGAACTCTGCTACTGCTACCGCATTTCTACCCGGTGTGTATGCAAGATCCAGACCAGCTTTTACGATGGCATCATGATCTACAGTAACCGGTGTTCCTTTTGCAACACCGATGAATTTCATGCCTGCGTCAACCCATGCATTGATGGTATCTGTACCTGCATATTCATCACCAAGAACGATGAGCTCGTTGCCCATGCACTCTTCTTTTGTCATTTCTTCTGTCACATTTCCTTTTCCGTGTTTTAACTCACCACAGATTGTAATATCACAATATTCTTTGATTGCCTCCAGTTCTTTCTCAGGAATCGGAGTACATAAAGCCATTTTTTTCTTTGCCATGTCGTTTTTCTCCCAAAATCAATCAATTATTTTCATTGTTTTTATTGTCAGGAAAATGTGCTTCATGACTTTTTATCATCAAAAATTCATCAGGCACATTTTTCCTGTTTGCGCCACGTTAAAGAATACTTTCCTCTCGTGCGTGTGTGCATATATGGCGATATTTATACTGCCTGATCAGCTGCGATTAATGCTTTCATAGCTTTGTCAGCTTCTTCCGGCATTGGCTCATATGTTCCAAGTACTTTTGCAAGATATGTTGTCTGAGCCATTTCCTCTGTGTAGATTGTTGCATGCATAGCTGCTTTCATATCTTTACCACATGTGAACATACCATGGTTTTTGATCAGACAAGCACGGCCTTTCTCGCCCAAAGCATCTACTACTTTATCAGCTACATCGTTAGAACCAGGCATTGTGAAGGATACGATTCCAACCGGTGTGAACTCGCACTGTGGCGGTGTGATCGGTTTTAATTCCGGATTCTCACCCATAGCCATGATGGTTGCATACATACTGTGTGTATGAACAGTAGCTTTTACATCTGGTCTGGCACGCATAACTGCTGTATGCATCGGAACCTCTGATGACGGTTTGTATGGTCCATCGATCCATTTTCCGTTTAAGTCAACGATTGCGATATCTTCCGGTTTCATTCCTGTATAAGAAATTCCACTTGGTGTGATTGCGATTACATCATCCTCGTCATCTCTCATAGCGATGTTTCCGGATGTACCATGGATCAGTCCCTGATCTACTGCCTCTAAAATTGCCTCTAAAACTGTTTTTCTGATTTTTTCGTATTTCATTTTGAATACCTTCCTTTCAATTTGAGATGTTTAATATGAAATGGTTGCCCCATTTTGTTAGCTGTTTTCTTATGCGCTTTCACGCAAATTTTAATACTGTTCAAGAATGCATTTCTTAGTATGCTTTCTCTAAGATTGCCAGAACGTCTTCTTTTGTAATACCCTGACGTGGGTTGAAGTTCAGTACCGGCTCTTTTAATACGTCATCAGCAAGCATGTCGAAATCTTCTTTCTTGATACCCTGCTCGGACAGACGTTTGATGCCAAGTTCTTTTGTCAGTGCTTCCAGCTCTTTTGCAAGTGCATACTGATCTTCTTCGATGTTGCCTGTCAGCGGAAGATTGATTGCTTTTGCAAGATCTACCATTTTCTCCGGGCAGCTCGGTGCATTGTATGCGATAACATACGGAAGTACGGTTGCGTTTGCCATACCATGTGCAAGGTGGAAATGTGCACTCAGTGTATGAGCGATTCCGTGTACCAGACCAAGGTTTGCATTGGAGAAGCCAAAACCTGTGATGATACATCCAAGCATCATGTTCTCTCTTGCTTCCATATCGTTTCCGTCTGCAACTGCCTTCGGCAGGTTCTCACGGAAGATCTGTAAACCTTTGATGGAGTTGTACTCTGTCAGCGGAGTTGCCATATTGGAAATGTAGCTCTCTACTGCATGCGTGATGGCATCCATACCAGTTGCTGCTGTAACAGATTTCGGCATTGTTCTTGTGAACTCCGGATCTGCGATAACATGGCTTGGAACCAATTTGTTATCGATGACAACGTATTTGCATACTGCAACAGTATCTGTCAATGCGGTAACGTTTGTGATCTCACTGGATGTTCCTGCTGTAGTCGGGATTGCGATCAGCGGGTGAACTTTATTTTTTACCAGTCCGATTCCGCCATACTGACCGATCGGTCCCGGGTTTGTCATTAATACGTTTACTGCTTTTGCAAGGTCGATGCTGCTTCCGCCGCCGACTGCTACAAAACCATCGATTTTTTTCTCCTGAGCGATGGCTGCTGCTTCCTCAACCAGCTCGTTGGATGGGTTTGGTAAAACTTTATCAAAAATTGTGATTTCTACATCTGCTTTCTCTACCTGAGCAACTACTTTCTCAGCGATTCCGGCTACTTTTACGCCTTCATCGTAGATGATCATCACATTCTTTACACCTTCGCCGGCAAGAATGTTTGGCAGTTCCTGAACTGCATCTTTTCCAAATGTCAGATCGTTATGTACAAAAAAATTATATGCCATTGGATTGTCCTCCTTTATATTTCAAGTTGAACGCATGTGAGACTTGGTGCGTGATTCTGGCCAGTGTAAGCTGACATATTCTTCTCAGAATCACTGCACATTCTCGCGGAGCGTTTATCTCAGTCGGAGATTAATCTTAGACTGAGATGAATTTGTTTATTATTACCTGAATGTTTTATATCCCCCATGAGGGGATATTCATTTCTTATACGTTTCTTGCTGCCCAGTATGCTGCATTCATTGCCTGATAGATCTGTGCCACATTGTTGCAGTCACCTATGATGTAGGATTCGTCAACCAGATCACAGAACTCGTCAACAGTTGCATACGGTGCGCGGAAACCAACTGCACAGACAACACTGTCTGCTTCTACCAGAAATTCGCCATCTGCATTCTCACAGACAACACCTTCCGGACGGATCTCTTTTACTTTTGTATCTGTATAGAGAGCAGCGCTTTCTTTTACATGTGGCATTAATCCACCACGGTAGAAAGAGTTTACTTCCTCTGCTACTTCATGTTTCATCTCAATGATGGAACATTTTTTTCCTTCATGCGCGAAGGAAACGGCTGCTTCTGCTCCTACCAGTCCACCACCGATGATCGCTACGCGCTCACCAAGTTTATCAGGATGAAGCTCTGCATCGATCGCCATGATCACATTTGGCAGATCCATTCCTTTGATCGGTGGAACCAGTTCGTTGGAACCGATCGCAACAAACAGCGCATCCGGATCAAACTCACGGATATAATCTGCTGTTACTTCTGTATTCAGTACAACATTCACACCGGAAGCTTCCACACGCCGGATCAGTACGTTACATAATTTCAGGATATCTTCTTTGAAATACGGTGCTCCTGCCGGATACAGGTTGCCGCCAAGCCTGTCAGCTTTCTCTACCAGAGTCACTTCATGTCCTCTGGCTGCTGCGGTAATCGCTGCCTCCATACCTGCCGGACCACCACCGGCTACCAGCACACGTTTCTTTTCTTCCGGTGCTTTCTCCGGATCTGTCTTGCAGAATAACTGCTGTCCCTGTGTCGGGTTTACCGTACATTTTACGGTCTCGCTCTTTCCTGTCTCACCAAAACACTCATAACATCTCAGACAAGGGTTGATGTCATTGGCTCTGCCTTCCAGAGCTTTCTTTGGCAGGTACGGATCTGCTATCAGACCACGCGCGATCTCTACCAGATCTGCCTGACCGCTGGCGATGATCTCTTCCATCTGTGCCGGATCATTTAAGGAACCTACACAAGCTACCGGTTTGCTGACATGCTTTTTGATCTCTGCTGCCAGGTAAACGTTTACGCCACGCGGGAAGAAGGAAGATGGATGTGTTCTGCAGAACATTGCCGGATCTTCGTGATTTCCACAGGAAATATTAAACAGGTCTACTTTATCTTCAATTAATTTTGCAACTTCAATGCAATCCTGCTGGTTCAGACCATTATCTGCCATATCATCACCGGATAAACGACATTCGATCGGGAATCTCGGTCCAACAGCTTCACGGACGGCATCTAATACCATCATCAGGAATCGTGCTCTGTTTTCCAGAGAACCACCAAACTCGTCTTTTCTCTGGTTGATGACAGGGGAAAGGAACTGTGAAAACAGCCAGCCATGGGCTGCATGTACCATTACCATGTCATAGCCACAGTCTTTGCAAAGTTTTGCTGCTTTTTTATAAGAATCAACAATCTCATAGATCAGTGATTTCGGCATTTCTTTTACCGGTCCTGCCGGCATCATCATATCACTCGGTCCGTATGCGATCTCACAACATCCGATGTCTCCGCCGACACTTGCCAGTCCTCCGTACATTCCGCCGTGGGAAAGCTGGATATTGGCATATCCGCCTGCGTTATGGATTGCTGCGGTGCTTTCTTTCATCATCTGTTTTACACCAAAGGAATCCAACTGTAGTTGTTTATTGTGAGATTTACCTGTCCTGGAGTGTGGGATCGCCTCTCCATAGGTAACAACCGCTGCACCACCCAGTGCTTTTTCCTCCAGATATGCGTTCATTTCGGGAGTGAAATGACCATCGGTTGTGATCATGCTCGGGCTTGTCGGTGCTGCGATGATTCTGTTTTTTAAACGAAGGTTACCAATACGGATCGGAGCGAAAAGATGTGGGTATAACTGCTTGCCGCAATACTTTTCTCTGCTCATTTTTTATGCCTCCTCATCCGGGTTCATTCCGTTCGGGAATAATACAACTTTGATTGCCTCTGTACGTGTCAGCTCAATACCTTTTGTAATATCTTCCAGCGGTAATCTGTGTGTAACGAATTTGGATGCATCAAATTCCGGTGAGATTGCAAGCTCAAATGCTTTTTTGGACTGCATGTAAGAAGCACCGAAATGTCCTTTGATCCAGATATTGTTGTAATGAATCAGGTTTGTATCAAGCTCTGTCATAGCTCCTTTCGGAACGCCACCGAAGAATACTACCAGACCACCTTTTTTCACCATCTCAAGTGCCGGCTGCTGTGTTGCTGTGGATGGGTTAGCAGAAATAACTTTGTCTGCGCCTTTTCCGTTTGTCAGTTCTTTAACTGCTGCTACCGGATCCTGATCTTTACTGTTGATAATGTAATCAGCGCCAAACTGTTTTACCTGATCCAGACGCATCTGGTTGATGTCGATCATGATAACTGTTTTAGCACCACGTAATTTTGCAAGTTTTGTCATGAAGCATCCGATCGGACCTGCACCGATGATAACAACTACATCATTGTAACCAACACCGATGTTGTCTTCGCATGCATATACAGATGTCAGCGGCTCACCAAGGCTTGCTGCCTCATATTTGATTCCTTCCGGAATACGGTAGATTCCGCCGTATTTGATCTTCTCTCCACCTACTGCAATGTACTGTGCGAATCCGCCTGTTCCTGCAAGTTTTGCTACATGCTCGTTCTCGCAGTTCTCGCTGTGACCGCTGATGCAGTTATCACATTCCATACAGTAAGTTCCCGGGAATAAGTATAAACGATCGCCTACTTTATATTTTGTTGTCTCCGGTCCAACCTCGTCTACAACACCTACGATCTCATGTCCGTAAATAAAAGGATAATTTCCTTTTCTGGAATCTGAAGTAAGGTTTCTGATATCAGATCCACATAAACCAACTGCCATGATCTTTAAAATAAGACCGTCCTGAGGACAAACCGGTTTTTCTGTATCTTCATATCTGATATCATTTGGTCCATACATTACTGCTGCCTTCATTGTTGCCATAACAATTATCTCCTTCCATTTTTCAACTTGTTTTTCGCCTTTGTGCTTTGTTCTGGCTCTAGTATATGAAATCTGGCAAAAAGCGGCAAACACGATATTGCCGTTAGATAACGGAAATATATAAATTGCAACTTTTTGTGCCGTTTGCTACAGTGGTTATAACATCAGAGTGTCAAGAGGAACTACTACTGACTATGAAGACTTGAACTTTTTCAATATGAGATACTCCCCCCCTTTTGACACTCAGATTACCCTATAGAAATGATCCTGTTTAAAAAACTTTCCTATAAGGTTTACATCATATAAATAATACGTATTAAAGGTATTTACTAAGGTTCATATTTAAGGAGGATTCTGATATGGCAGAAAACTATTTACTTGGTATGGATATGGGAACCACAAATATTAAGGCGAACATTATGGATACCAAAGGAAATGTCATTGCAACAGCTTCCCGTCCAAGCCACCTGATCTTTCCGGCAGCAAACCAGATCGAACAGGATGCAAATGAATGGTGGGACAATGCAAAAGCTGTTTTTAAAGAAATAACAACAACCGCTGGCAAAGAGATCGTGGAAAATATCCGCGGTATCAGCATCAGCTCTCACGTAATTTCCTTACTTCCTATAGATAAAAAAGGAAATCCGGTAAGAAACGCTATGATCTGGATGGATACCCGTTCCGATGAAGAATTAAACTACATTACAGATACCCTTGGTTTTGACCATTTCGTATCCATCGTTGGCGGACAGCCAAGTACTGCATTCTTACCGGGAAAACTGCTCTGGTTCAAAAAACACGAACCGGAAGCATTTGCAAAAACAGAAAAATTGTTACAGGCAAACGGTTTTATCAACTATAAGCTGACCGGTGAGATGACCATCGACCTTGACTGCGCTTCCAGATGTCAGTGTCTGGATATCAATTCTTTAACATGGTCTGATGAGATCGCCAAAGTACTGGATGTCAATTTTAATGCATTACTTCCACAGCCGTCCAAGATCACAGATATCATCGGTACAGTTACCGAAGAAGCTGCTGCTGAAACCGGACTGGTAAGCGGTATTCCTGTAGTTGCAGGATGCAGCGACGCAATGGCTTCCATGTATGCAACCGGACTGAGCCAGCTTGGTGAAGCAGGTGAGTCCTCCGGAACAACTTCTCTCGTATTTGTCGGATCTCCGGTTCAGAGCCGTTCCGATGTTCCGGTTGTCACAAAACCATGTGCCATTGACGGCATGCCATATATTTTTGACGGACCGATCAACGCTTCCGGCGCTTCCATCAAATGGTATCTGGATACCTTCGGACAGGCTGATAAAGAAGAAGCGGAAGAACTTGGCATTAACGTGTATGAATATCTGAACCGTAAAGCATTAGAAGTAGCTCCGGGTTCCGATGGATTACTCTTTTTCCCATATATGCTCGGTGAACGTGCACCACTCTGGAATTCCTATTCAAGAGGTATGTTCATCGGAATGTCTCTGAACACAGAGCGCAAACATTTCGTCCGTTCCGTATTTGAGGGAACTGCATTTGCACTCAGACATGTTATGGAGACCATCAAAGAAGCCGGCGGACAGGCGGAATGCTTACGCATCACAGGCGGCGGTTCCAAAAGCCGTACCTGGTCACAGATCAAAGCATCTATGCTTCATATGCCGATCTATATTCTGGATGAGCGCTCCGGCGATGTGCCATTCGGTGATGTCCTGATCGCAGGTACTGCCGTTGGTGTATTCTCCGATCTGACTCAGACGATCAAGGAACTGATTCCGGTCAAAGAAGTTATCGAACCAGTTCCGGAATGGGAAGCAGTTTATGACAAACTCTACCCGTATTACTTAGATATGTATCAGCATCTGGATGCGGATTTACGCAGTTTCCGTACCACTGTTGATAACATATAGATCAAGGCAGGAATTTCAGGCAGCCTCAAGCCGAAATAATCCTGCTCTATAACTCCTATACCCTCCTCATGTATAGTAACGTTATAAAAAAGCAACAGAAAAAGAACCGTGTGGCAACCCTCCGCACGGTTCTTTTTTCAGCATAATTTCATAAACTTTATTTTATCTGTTATTTATTACGGAACTCTGTATACAGGATTGGCATAAGATCTCTCAGATTGTTCATCTCTTTGCTGTTGTGCTCTAGCAGTCCCATAAGCAGATCTTTCTCCGGCATTGGACGCTCACCCATTACATTGACCAGTTTTCCGCCCATTGCCTGAAAACCGATCCAGAAATGACTTCGCATAATGATTCCATCCGGCGCATCATAAACAAAATGCATTACGACTGCCGGAACCGGGTGTTCTTCCAGATCTGTGCTGAACAGTTTCTGCCTTGCACTGGCACCGTCCACCATAAGGATACCTGCCTCTTTGCAGATCTCCTCGTCCAGACCGATGGCTTCCGGGTGATCTGCCAGCGGATCTGTCAGTGTCAGATCTAACATATAATCTCCGATATTTTCAGTACTCCACATGAAATCACTGCAATGATGGGAATCCGGACACCAGCATTTATAACGCATTTCGCTTTCCTCCGGAATCTCATTCCACCAGTATAACCAGTGTCTGTACATCTCCACTGTGACTCCCGGCATATCATGACGGTTCGTGACATAAGCACCACCGCCCGGCAGATAACACCATCCACATTCTTCTTCCGGAAGGATATGTACTGTTTTTTCACGGATATTATCCGGTGTCATCGCATATTTCGGATCCATCGGCTCACCGCTTGCCAGTACTTTTTTCGTTCTGTCACTGATATCCGGCTGTGGTTTGTAAAACAGTTTCGCATATGGTCTCTGTTTTTCTTCTTCTGTCAGATCACGCGGTTTCATTGCTTTAATATATTTTGCATCCATAATTGCCCCTCTCCTTTTTACTTAATCCTTTTCGTTTACACAGTTCCCAATTCATTTTTTATCCATATTTTCCAGAGATTCCTTTTCGATCACCGAATCCAGTAATTGTATATTTCCTGCCAGTTCAAATGCCAGATGATAGAACCATCCAAGCTGCGTCCGATCCTCCGGGCGAAGCGCCATAAACATAATTGCACGGATATTACGGGCATGTTTCCAGGAAATCGCACGCTCCAGTTTTACCAGACTGACTACTGTATCTGTAATATAGGCATCTTCCTGATACATAAACACAAATCCATTTGGTAAAATCGCCAGATAGTCATTTTCCAGATCAACTGCCACTTTTTCTACCATGTATTTTTTTACATAAAAACGATCCTGAATGGCAGCGATAACGCTGGACAGGCTATCCTTATTTTTCATTTTATAAATCATATCCGGTCGGATATAATCCTGAATCGCACGTTTTTTCTCCGGATATAACAATTTGCATTTGATATCTGTCAGACAGTGCTCCAGCCGCGCTTGATCCTCCTCATCCAACAGCGGGGATACCGTCAGCATCGGCGCATGAAACAGACGCCGGAAGTCCTTCATCCGAACTGTCGTGATGATCAGCATAGGCTTATCCTGATTTGCCCTTTCCTTGCCGTGAACCGGATACGGTCCGTACAGATCTAAAATGTCACCGTAAAATTTCTGCAGCTGTTCCATCAGAAAGTGTGTAACGCTTCCATTGAAATGGCTGATCACTACGGTGGACAGCCCTTTGCCGCGGATCTTCTGATACAGTGTACGCTGTGCGGAAATCAGAAACGGAAGCAGATAATCTTCCTCATCTTTTCCTAAAAGCACCTCACACTCCTGTCCCAGACAGTTCTTTAAGAAGTGGCAGATATCCCCCAACAGGGGATAACGGTTCCGCAGTTCATCGCCAAAGACATGATGCTGAATCTGCGGCGCGATAATACCGTTTTTCAAGGTCTGTACATGCACACACAGATCGGCAAACAACCGGTCGTCTGTGGTAAAATCCAATCCATACACCGCTTTTACCTGTTGCAGCATCTCTCTAACGATCTTATGACAGACCGGGCTCGTGTATCCAAGCACCGCTGCCTTGGTCATATTTCGTGTATTTAAAATCTGAATCTGATAAAAAATATCCGAAAGCCACAGATATTCGTTCTGCTGCAGTTCAATCTGCCACAGTTCCTTTAACGCATCCAGCACGTAGCGGACGACTGCCGCAATCCCCTGAGACTCGCCTTTTTTCTCAAATGCTTCAATCGTATTGCCGCCATTTACCCGAAACTGCATGACCGCAATTGCCAGAACCATATAAATCAGTCCGAAATCATCCAGATCGGTCTGACAGCGGTAAAGTTCATCCTTGAACACATCCTGAATTTCTTCCAGACGTTCTCTGCCAAATTCATCCTGCTTTAACACGATTCCGTCTCTGGAATCATAATCCCAGTTTTCCGCATACAGACGGATCAGAAGTGCCCGCCGCTTGATTTCATCCTTCTCAAACTTGATATAATTTCCCTGACGCTGGATCTGCAGATACGGATAACGCACAGATACGCGCTGCCGCATGGCGCGGATATCGCTCTCTAAAGTTGTCCGGCTGACGAACATTTCATCCTCCAGGTTGCCAAGCTCATACCAGTCATTTTCCCGGATGAGCCGCAGCATCATCGTTCGGATACGGTCTTCCTTCGTCTCATAGTTTGCTTTTTCCGAAAAAAGCTGCAGATATACCTCACGGTTGTTAACAGATATCGTGTAGCCTTTTCCATACTGGGGAAGAATCTGTATTTCATACTGTTTTAATTTGCTGTTGATCTCGCGGATATCGTTTCGGACGGTTCGTTCCGACACGCCAAGCTTTGCTGCCAGCTCTTTGCCTGTCTCTACATTGTGTCTTGCGTTTAAAATCGATAACAACTTCTTCTGTCTGGCATTTAATGTCAAATCTGTCATTTTATGCACCTCTCATCTTTCGTTCTGTCGATATCTTATAAACACAATTCAATCAGATTTTTCACGTCCTGTCTATAGAGTTTTTGAAATCCGCCGCCAATAAACTGCGTTTCACCCTGCAGTACTTTGTCTGTTACCCGGTCGGTATCCACATTAATAAATCCAGCTTCCTTCAGCGTTGTTGCCAGTCCGCAGCTACTGATAAAACGGTAAAAGCGCTTCACACCGTCCCAGAGCAGCGCCTCATCATCCCCGCCTTCGGCGTGCCATACATGGGAAAAGAATTTTTTCATAAATTCCGGTTCCCGCGAACTCATCATACAGCACCACGCCGGCATCAGGATTGCAAGTGCCTCTCCGTGGGACAGTCCAAACAGTTCCGTAAAAATATGGGAAATCGCATGACAGGCATAATCCCCTTCAAAACCGATCATATTGCTGTGTGCCATGGTCGCTGTCCACATCAGTTCGCTGCGCCCTTCCTTGGAAGCCGGATCTGCCAAAACAACCGGCAGTTCTTCGATCACTGTCTGCATGATGGATTCGCACAGATGATCCCGCAATACCCCTTCCTGTGACCGCACAATATACCGCTCAAATGCATGTGCAAATATATCCAAAGAGCCTGCCGCCGTCTGGCGTGCAGGCACTGTGTAGGTCAATTCAGGATTCATGAGTGCAAATTTCGGGCAAACCTGTGCGTCCGTCAATGCACATTTTCTATTTTGTTCTTCATTCCAGATAACAGAGACTCCGTTTGCTTCGCTGGCAGTTGCCGCCATCGTCAGTACAACGCCGATGGGCAGCACTTCTGTTGCTTTTGCTTTCTGTTCATACAGATCCCAGACATCTCCGGGATAGTAGCTTCCAAGGCTGATTGCCTTTGCTGTATCTATAACACTCCCCCCGCCAACGGCAAGCAACAGGTCTATTTCATTGTTCCGCACCAGGTCTATTCCCTCATCAACCTTTATAAGACGCGGATTTTCGGCAATACCGCCAAAGGGCAGGCTTATCACTCCATACTCCTTTAGTTTTGCGGCAAGCCGGTCATACAGACCATTGTTTCGGATACGTTCGCTTCCGTAAATGATCATCGCACGATGTCCGTATTTCTGTGACAAAGCTCCGATTTTTTCTTCTGCATCCGCTCCGAAAATGATCTGCGTTGGAAAAGAAAATTCAAAATCTTTCACGCAATCCTCCATTGCTCTTTTATGTAATTTCGGAATCTTTTAAACGATGAATTCCGAGAGTACATTTTTTCTAAGTCATTGAATTTACAGGAATAATTTTAATATTATCTACTATTCACACATTTCAATGACAACGGTTGTTCCCATTCCACCGCCGGCGCAAAGTGTTGCAACACCGTAACGCTGTTTGCGGCGTTTCAGCTCGTACATCAGTGTGATGACGATTCTGGAACCGGTTGCTCCTACCGGATGTCCAAGAGAAATTCCACCACCGTTTACATTCAGTTTCTCATCCGGAACACCGAGTTCTTTCTGGCAGGCCAGACACTGAGAAGAAAATGCCTCATTGATCTCAAACAGATCGATATCATCTACGGTCAGACCAGCTTTCTCCAGTGCTTTCTTTGTGGAGCTGATCGGTCCGATTCCCATTAATTCAGGCTCTACACCTGTTGTAGCTACGCTGACAACCTTTGCCATGATCGGGCAGCCAAGTTCTTTTGCTTTTTCTTCAGACATCAGGATGACACCGGAAGAAGCATCATTCATACCGGAAGCATTTCCTGCTGTTACTTTTCCGCCTTCTTTAAATGCAGGTTTCAGTTTCTGAAGTCCCTCTAACGTGGCGTTACGTTTCGGATACTCATCTACGGTATAAACAGTCTCGCTCTTTCTGGATTTTACAGTAACCGGAATGATTTCTTCCTCAAAACGTCCTGCATCGATGGCTGCTACTGCACGCTGCTGAGAACGGAGAGAATATGCATCCATCTGCTCTCTTGTGATGTCGTATTTGTCAGCTACGTTCTCTGCTGTGATACCCATAGCCGGTCCAACACCCAGATTTGTCAGGGAATCCCACATGGAATCACGCATCTCCATATGACCGTATTTCTGTCCGTAACGGGCATTGAATACCATATGTGGTGCGGTACTCATGCTGTCAGAACCTCCTGCCATGATACACTCTGCTTCTCCGGCACGGATCTGATAAAATCCCATCTGGATGGCAGACATGGATGAGGTACAGTTTCTATGGATGGTAATACCCGGTACAGTTACAGGCAGACCTGCTTTTACTGCTGCTACACGGGCAAGGTTATTTTCTTTGTAAGTTCTCTGGTAGTTGCATCCCCAGATGACATCGTCAATGATCACCGGATCAATGCCTGCTCTTTTTATCAGATTCTGCATAACCGGAATGGTTAATTCTACCGGTGCAAGTGTCTTAAACTGACCACCGATGGTACCGATCGGGGTACGGCATCCTGCTACGATTACTACGTCTCTCATTTAACTTCCTCCTATAAACGGCCAAGAACGCGGGCAACTTTGATCAGTCCCTCTGTCAGTTCTTTGTTTGCTTTTTCTACATCTTCTTTGGACCATGTTTCAAGTCCCTGTCCGGTCTTGAAGCCAAGGTTGCCTTTTGCAATATTGTCTGTCAGAAGTTTGGACGGCTCTGTACTGTTGCACAGATGCGGGAACAGATAGCTGTGGATGTTGTAAGTCAGATCCAGTCCACCCATATCCATAACTTCTACCGGTGCGCAGATGCCAAGACGCATACCGAAGCCATATTTGATTGCATCATCAACGTCTGCCGGATCAGCAATATCCTGCTCAATGATATTTAATGCTTCTCTGAATAATGCATGCTGCATACGGTTTGCAAGGAATCCCGGAACATCTTTCTTTACGATAACCGGACGTTTTCCTGCTTCTTTTAACAGATCGTAAGTAGCCTGTACCGTCTCATCAGATACATATTTTGTCTTGATAACCTCTACTAACGGAACAAGGTAAGCCGGATTCCAGTAGTGAGTACCAATGATACGCTCTTTGTGTACGGATTTCTCTGCAATCTCTGTGATACTGATCGCGGATGTATTTGTTGCAAGAATTGTTGAAACCGGGAAAATCGCATCCATTTTTGCAAAATAATCCTGTTTGATCTCCAGTTTCTCAATAATTCCCTCGAATACGATATCTGCAAAATCTGCCACTTCTTCGATGGTGTCTACAAAGCTGATTCTTGCAGCTGCATCGTCAGCTTCCTGCTGTGTCATTACATCATTCTCAACTAATACACTCAAGTTGCTTCTTACAACTGCGGCTGCATCACAGCGGATCTTATCATCATATACATAAATTACTTTTACCTGATGTCCCTTTGTTGCGAAAAGTTGGGCAATTCCCAGTCCCATTTTACCTGCACCAAGGACAGCAATATTCTTTTTACTCATAATTTCCCCTTTTTTTGCTTAAAAATGGAGCCGGACATCATATGTGGTGTTCACCGTCCAGAGCCATTATTTAGTTTTTACTGCTCTGAACAGTTACCATATTCTGATGTCTGGCTCCTTATTCATTTATTTACTTGTTCTGTTCAGGAATCTGTAACCCAGCTCTGAACAGTTATGTTTGCGGTATGTTAATCGTTAAATCGTATCCTTAACTCTTAGTATACGCCGTACGGATACTCTTTGTCCGGTACACTTCTGTCGATTCTGTCAGATGGAACAAATGCAACGGCACGAACGATTGTACCATCACCCATGTACCAGCGAAGCGGGAATGCACAGAATAAGAATCTCTGGTTTGTTACTTTATCCAGATCTCCGCCAAGGTTCTCGATACCCATTACATTGTTTGCCATTAAGATATCATGACATGGCTCCCACTCCGGGAAATCGTCTTTTGCCGGATGTCCGAACTGTTCTTCGTATTCTTCACAGATACGCGGAACGTATGGACCAGGGCCGTGATCTGCTGCATATGTATAAAGGATGTGGTCGATTGCCTGCATATCGAAGCCAACACCTCTTACGTGATGCTCAACGAACCATTTTGCACCATCAATAGAAAGTCCCGGGCTGTATGCGAAATAATCATCATTCTCACCCCAACGTCTGTGTGTACCTGTATTTAACAGAACCCAGTCACCTTCTTTGATTCCGCCAGGAACTTTTTTCGCAGCGTTCTCAATATCTTCTACCGTGATCAGCTCCCATTTTCCTTTCGGGATATCAAGACAAACAGCTTCACCAAAGTAGTTCTGGATCGGGAGTTCATGTGTATATGGGCTCTCCGGAATAACATGAGCCGGTGAATCTGCATGTGTAGAGTTGTGCATATGGAATGAGTTGAAAGTCTGAAGCAGTCTGTAATGCATCGGCATATGCTGTACTCTGTCGATATGGAAGTCTCCGTTGGATGGCCAAAGTGGATTTCCTCTACCAAATGGGTTGGACAGATCGATCAGCTCGAAAGAGCCATCTTTGAACATATCAAAGATATTTCCGTCGTAAGGTTTTTTCCAGTCATTTGTGTGCGCGTAGTTTTCTTCACGTGTGTGTCTTACAGCGATTTCTGACATTATAATTTCTCCTTTTCTTATATAAATAATTTTTTATTATTGTTTTTGGTTACGCTTTTATATAGTGCAAAAACCGTGCCAATTTTGTTTTTACAAAAATGCACGGTTTTTCGGGGTTTTTTGTTGTTGCAAAACTGATACTGTTTCAGATTCACAACGCTTCGCTTTTTTTTGTTGCAGAATGGAAAAATTTTGAACCTTTTTATCTATCGTATTATCGCATCGCCGCGATACGAAACATCGGTGTCGATGCAAAATTTACTTTTTCGTCTTCCGTCCAGAGATGCTTCCAGATGTCGGTATCAATATCTATGTCTGAAAAACCGATGTGCTGTAAGACTTCTCTGTCCCATTCCGGGCGAAGCTTGCGGCTCAATGGAACGTTTTTCGCAATTTCTTCCATGGCATCAATATCGGTATTGATATATTCGTCCCGCACCTGATTTGCTTCTGTGGCTGCACGGTCGGCTTCATAACCTTTTCGCATTTCTTCGTCATACAGATAGCGATACCAGTTCGCGTCAAAGTTCAGCATGATTCCCTCTGGTTTTAATACCCTATACCACTCTGCATAAGCAGTTTCCGGTTCTTCTAATACCCACGTCAGATTTCTGCTGAGTACCAGATCAAAACTTTCGTCCGCAAATTCCAATTTCTGTGCATCCATCAGCTTCCATGTGATCTGCGCTGCCAGTGCTCCGGCATTTGCCTGCGCTTCTGCCAGCATTTCTGCGGTACAGTCTATTGCTGTTACCTGATAGCCCTCCTGCGCCAGCAGGATAGCAAAAAAACCGGGACCGGTTCCGATATCCAGAATCCGGATTTCCGATTTTTCTTTTTTCGGTAATTGTTTTTTTATCTCTGTGATCCAGTCCTGCCACTTATCGCCTGCCAGTTCTTCCCGGTTATATTCGGAATAACCTTCGGCGCGGTTCCCCCAGTAGCTGACGATCTTTTCTCCCAGTTCTTTCATAATAGTACCCCTAAATTCAGTACAATGTTTCTTAAATAAGTGCCGCATATAACTTGTCTGTTTTCTATATGGTACTTATTTAGAAATCGTTGTACTAGTTCTTTGTCGCTGCAATACAGAATAACGGTGTCGGATTATAAAATTCATCTTTTTCGATATAAATCCGTTTGCTGATGCCAAGGTCTAATTTGATCTGTTCAAATCCTGCCTCACCCAATGCGGTAACATCCCATGCCGGGCGCACATGATAGCTGATCTCCAGCTGATCTTTGATTGCCTCGCACTCCTGCATCAGATCTCCGGTAATCTGTTTGTGTGCATGGTTTTCCGGAAGTTTTTCGCCTTTTCCGGTAAAATCTGCTTTTCCGTAATTGCCGTCAAAATTCAAAAGTAATCCACCGGGTTTTAATACACGCTGCCATTCCCGGTATGCTTCCTGCGGATGCGGTAAGGTCCAGGTCAGATTTCTGGAAATAACCATGTCGAAACTTTCATCTGCAAATAATAATTTTTCTGCGTCCATGACACGAAACTGTGCCGGGCTGTGTAATGTCTGTCCGATTTCTTTTGCTTCCTGAATCATGGAAGGAGTCAGATCGATCCCGGTAACACGATGTCCCAGACTGCTGAGCAGAAATGCGAAAAATCCGGTTCCGGTTCCGATATCCAGAATCCGAAGCTGTCCTCCGGCCGGAATATATTTTGCAATTTCCCGCAGCCAGCGATCTGCCATCACACTGTTTAATTCTCTGACGCGCAGTTCTGCAAAGGAATGGCTTCTCTGTGTCCAGTAATTTTTGATTCTCATTTTCGGATCCAGATATACAATCCCCTGTTCTGCGTATTGCTGTTCTGCTGTGTTGCTCATATCCCGTCTCCTTTCATTTTGCCGTTCTCATATTCATTAAGTACATTTTATACAGGAAAAGGGTGGCTTCACAAGCCACCCAGGGGGATATTATTTTCTTCAACTCTGCAACAAAAACCATAATCTGCTTCTTTCACCAAGGCAATTCACATTACTGCCCCAGCATTGCTGCCTCGATCAGCATTTTGGTATAGTCATTTTCCGGCGCATTGATCACGCGCTCAGGTATTCCCTGTTCCACAATATTTCCCTGATACATAACGATAACGCGGTCGCACAAATGCTGCACCAATGCCAGATCATGACTGATGAGAAGAATCGACAGATCCATTTCTTTCTGCAATCGTTTCAATAACTCTATGATCTGCATCTGTACCGTCACATCCAACGCACTGGTTGCCTCATCGCAGATCAGGATTTTCGGATTTACTGCCAAAGCACGGGCAATTGCCGCCCTCTGACACTGACCGCCACTGACCTGATTTGGGTAGCGGTCTGCGATCTCTGTTGGAAGCTCCACCTGCTGCAACAATTGTTCCAGACGATTCTGTGCTTCTTTTTTGCCGATACCATGATTGCGCATGCTTTCCATGATACTGTCCCCTAATTTTTTTCTGGGATCAAAAGAATCCTGCGGCACCTGAAATACCATCTGAATTTCCGTATAAAATTCTTTTAGGGATTTTCCTCTCAGTTTCTGAATGTCGGTTCCGTTTAGGAAAATATCCCCCCCATCCGGTTTTAACAAATGGGTGAGCATTTTTACAGTAGTGCTTTTTCCGCAACCGCTTTCTCCGACGATTCCCAGACATTCTCCACGCTGCAACGTAAAACTGATGCCATTTACCGCTGTGAACAATTTTTTATTTTTGTAAAATTGCTTTGATAAATTATTTACTTCTAATATTGTATCCATAGCTAATATTACGCCCCTAATTTAACTCCGTTTCAAATGCAATACCGAACCGATCAGTTTTTTCGTATATGCATCCTGCGGATGGTTTAACACGTCCTCTTTTGTGCCATATTCCACCAGTTTTCCCTGATGCATGACTGCCACATGGTCTGCCAGATAATTGACCACACCAATGTTGTGTGTCACCAGAACAATGGAAGTTCCGTACATGTCACGTAATTTTTTCATTTCCCGCAAAACCTGAAGCTGTACCGTCACATCCAGCGCGCTGGTTGGCTCATCTGCCAGCAGCAAACGCGGACGAAGCACCATGGCAAGCACGATTCCCACACGCTGATTCATTCCCCCGGAAAATTCAAAGGGATAACTTTTTAAAATCTGCTCTCCGTTGGTAAATCGCAGCTGTTCAAATAATTCCAGCGCCCGGTCACGAATCTCTCCTTTTGAGATGGATTCATGTTCCAATACTGCCTCATAAAGCTGCTCCTCTATCGTTCGGATCGGACAGAGGGATGCTCCTGCATTCTGAAAGATCATGCCAATTTCCGCTCCGCGCAAACGGCGCATTTCTTCCCCGTGAATCTGCGTCATATCAATTGTCGCATTCGTTCCCTGATAGAGAATCTGCCCCTGTGTAACCATTCCGCCTTCTCCAAGCAAACCCATAGCTGCCCGAATCAGAGTGCTTTTTCCACTTCCGGATTCTCCGACAATGCCAAGGATTTCTCCCGGTTTCATTGACAGCGAAACATTTTCTATTACCTGTTTTTTCCCATAATGAATATCGACATTACGATACTCCAATATATTACTCATCATATCATTTGTCCCTAAATCATATCCCGCACGGTATCACCAAGCAAATTAAATATCGCAACCGTCACAAACATTGCAATTCCCGGCGCGATCACGATCCACGGGCAGGTCTGCAGCATACTCCTCCCATTGCTCATCATAGAACCCCATTCTGCCATCGGCGGCGTTGCGCCAAGTCCCAGAAATGATAACCCTGCCAGCTCCATGATCATAGTTCCGATATCCAGCATGGCAGTCACGATCATGGTTCCTGCAATATTAGGAAAAATGTGTCTGAGGAGAATCTGCATTCCATTACACCCCGACAGTTTTGCTGCCGCAATATACGGCATTTCTTTTACCGTCAGCGTCTGGCTGCGGGCAAGCCGGGCAAATTTCGTCCAGGAAATGCAGGCAAGGGCGATCACCGCACTTTTTAAACCACCACTTAAGACACCTGCCACCGCAATGGCAAATACCATGCCCGGAAATGCCAGAAACAAGTCTGAGATCCGCATGATCAGATCATCGATTTTTCCGCCAAAATACCCGCCAATCATTCCAAGGATCGTGCCTGTAACAGAAATGATCAACACCAGTGCCAATGCGGAAAATACTGTTGTCTGTGCGCCTAAAATCACCCGGGAAAGCATATCCCTTCCATAGCGGTCAGTTCCAAACAAATGCTGTGCCGATGGTTTTGCCAGCGCATTTGCCAGTTCCTGTTCATAGGGATCGTACGGCGTCAGATGCTTCGCAAAAGCCGCGGTAAAAAGCAGGATTCCCACTAAAATTAACAGTATGATAAATTTTATTTTTGTCTTTTTCGTTCGCATGTTATCATCTCCTGTTTTCTCAGGAATTTTCCTGTAACCGGATACGCGGATCCAGATAATGGTAAATGATATCCGTCGCCAGATTTACCATCACATAAATAATCGCCATCCAGACCACATATACCTGTATCACCGGATAATCTCTGGTCAAAATCGCATCCACTGCCATTTTTCCAACACCATCCCACATAAAGATCGACTCTACGATTGCAGTTCCACCAAGTAGCGAACCGATGGACAACGACAGCAATGTTACAATCGTCAGCATGGATGCTTTCAATACACTTCCGACCAGGATTTTTCGTTCTCTGACGCCCCGCGCACGGGCTCCGACCACGTAATCTTTTTTCAGTTCTTCCAGAACCGTTGCCCGAATCTGTCTGGTATATTTTGCAGACATGGCAATTGCCAGCGTCAGTGTCGGCAGAACAATACTTTTCCATCCCTGACCACTTCCCATCACCGGAAACCACCCAAGTTTCAACGAAAACAGATACATCAGCAATAACGCGACAAAAAATCCGGGCATGGAGTTTCCGATAAAACTTAAGATCCGGATAAAATAATCGGTAAATTTATTTTTTCGCACCGCGGAGAGAATTCCCAACGGAATCGACAGCGCAATGGTCATCAAAACAGACGTGATTGTCAGATAAATTGTCATAGGAAGTTTTTCCAGAAACATCTGCAATACCGGCTGCCCGGAGATATAGGATGTTCCCATATCCCCTTTCAGCATATTTCCTACCCAGTTCAGATACTGTACTGGCACAGATTTGTCCAGTCCCAGTTCTTCTCTGGCGGCCGCTTTCTGTTCTTCCGTCCATGCCATTCCCGTATTCTGCTCCATCATGTCAACTGCATCCACGGAAGACGTGTGCATCAGCACAAACGTCAGCAGCGTAATGCCAAACAAAATCGGAATCAGTTGTAATAACCGTTTTATGATATATTTTTTCATACCTGTTCGTATTTTTCCTTACCTATCAGAACCTTTTTCCTGATAAGTTCCTATCATATATAATCTTGTTGCAGATCATCTATGGAGTCGCAAATGATCTCACATCTGATGTTTTCTGCTCTATATTTTCCACTATTCTTTATCCAAATCTGCCGTAATTTCGTAGTAGTCTGACGGATGTGCCACCAGACCGGACACACCTTTTCCTGATACCATAGACATTTTCAAATGAGACGCAAAAACAAATGCATGTTCATCCAGAATTGTCTGTGTCATCTGTGTCGCCAGAGACGCACGTTCCGTCGGATCAAAAGTAACTGCCATCTGTTTTTCCAATGCCTCCAACGCATCACTGTGATATCCGCCACGATTCTTTGTGGAGCTGTCCAGACAATGTGTGGTGAAGAAATACTCCGGATCACCAGTCGGTGCACTGACAAAAGCACCTGCAAAAATATCCCAGTCGCCTTTATCCAGATAATCCTGATAATTAGCCGTACTGTTTACCTGAACATCGATTCCAATATCTTTCATGGTCGCCTGTACCGATTCTGCCAGCAGCGGTAACTCCTGGCGGCTTGGATAAGTCACCCAACGGATCGTCAATTTTTTACCATTTTTATCTACATAGCCGTCCCCGTCGGTATCCGTCCAACCGGCATTTTTCAGTAATTCTTTTGCTTTTGCCGGATCATAGGTTTCCGCGGTTACGGTAGTATCACCAAAGGTAAAACTTTCCGGGAACGGTCCCACTGCCGCAGCTCCGTTTCCATCCAGCAATACGGAAGTAAAGTTTTCCTTGTCAATCGCACTTGCGATCGCTGCCCGGACGTTATCATCCTGAAGTGCTTCTGTCGCATAATTCATCTGCGCAAAAAACGAACGGGATGTCTCACAGGAAGAAATCGTGTATGGTTCGTTTTCAAACAATGGCAGGCTTGCATACGGCAGTCCGTAAGCGGCATCCAGTTCACCGGACTGCATTGCCATAGTCATGGTGTCCCCGTCTGTGATCGTTTTTACATAAATCGTATCCAGATGCGGTGTACCGTTCCAGTAATTTTCATTTTTTACCAGAGTCAGACCTTTGTCGGTTTCCAGTTCCTGCACGATATACGGTCCCGTTCCGGTTACTTTTCCATCGTCTGTAATGCCCGCTTCCATATCAATGATACAGGCATACGGATCAGACAGGTAATTCATTAATGCCGGAACCGGTTCACTGGTTGTGATCGTCAGTGTCTGACCATCTGCATCCATATTGCTGATCTTCAGATCACCTGCTGCACGTTCATGGACTGCCACCAGATCATCCAGACATTCTTTGACTGCCTGCGCATCCATTTTTCGTCCACTGGAAAATGTCACATTGTCCTGCAATGTAATCTTCCATGTGTTGTCGTCTACATTTTCATATGATTTTGCCAGCCATGGCTCTAATTCCATAGAATCGGAATACTTAAATAACGTCTCTCCGATTCCATAACGGATGCATGCCCATCCAGAATATCCTCTGTGTGGGTTCACGTCCGATTCATCGTTTTCTGCATTAAATGTTGTATCTCCGTATGTAAATACTTTCACACTTGTGTTTTCCGCTTTTGCAGAGCCATCTTTCTGCTCGCTGTTTCCTCCACATCCCGTCAGCAAGCCAAGTGCCATAACCATGGTCAGAAGAACTGCACCTATTTTTTTTCCTTTTCTGTTCAACATAATTTTTTCCTTTCATATACATTTTTTCAGACACAACAATTCGATCACTTTTTATCAGAATAACAAAAGAAAAGCAGCTTCACAAGCCACCCAGGGGGTTAAGAAAATGGGAAAAAATTTAAGGTTAACAGAGAATTGAATTAGTCAGAAAACACAGATAAAGAAAATGTGGTATTTTTCCCATGCAGGCGATTGTTAACCGCGAAGGTAAAATACCACATTTTCGTTTCATATACTAAAAATTAATTTTTATATACGCATCTTAAGACGCTTTTCCAATACGTTTCAGATAAAGCTTTGTCTCACTGACAACCACTCCGCTCAGTGCCACCAGTGCGATCAGATTCGGAATCGCCATCAATCCATTAAAGATATCCGCGATGGTCCACACAGCAGAAACTGTCATATACGGTCCGATAAATACTGCCAGAATATATAACCAACGATAACCTTTAACTACTTTCTGATTTCCATTGGATAAATACTCCAGACATTTTTCACTGTAATAATCCCATCCAAGAATCGTCGTAAATGCAAAGAACACCAGGCAGATCATCAAAATAAAGGATGAAAACTGCTCCGGGAACGGTAATGTCGTCTGGAATGCTTTTGTAGTAACTGCCACACCTTCCAGACCGATATTCCATGTACCTGCAATTACGATAGAAAGACCTGTCATTGTACAGATTACGATTGTATCGATAAATGTTCCCAGCATAGAAATCAGGCCCTGCTGTCCCGGAGAATCTGTCAGTGCAGCGGCTGCTGCGATCGGTGCACTACCAAGGCCTGCCTCATTGGAGAAAATACCACGGGCAATACCTTTCTGCATTGCCATCAATACTGCTCCCAATGCTCCACCTGCTGCTGCCCGCAGACCAAACGCACTCTCAATAATTGTCCTGAACGCTCCCGGAATCTCTCCGAGATGTGTCAGAAGAATGATTAATACAACAACTACATATGCAACTGCCATAAACGGCACGACAACCTGTGAAACACTGGAAATACGTTTGATGCCACCGATAACTACCAGTGCGACACAGATAGATAACAATACGCCTGCGATTACAACTGTCCAGGAATAATCCATTCCAAACATATGCACGGTCCATGTTTTATCCGGATCAAAAAATGTCTGTACGGCATTTGTGATACCATTGATCTGTGTAAATGTTCCGATACCAAACAAACCTACACAAACACCGAAAAATGCGAAAATCTTTGCCAGCCATCTCCATTTTGTTCCCATACCTTTTTCAATGTAGTAGAACGGGCCACCCACAATATGACCATCCTCTGCAACGGTACGATATTTCACTGCCAGCAGACATTCCGAATACTTTGTAGCCATACCTACAAAGGCAGCTACCCACATCCAGAACAATGCACCCGGACCTCCGGCTACCAGCGCGGTTGCAACACCAACGATGTTACCTGTACCGATGGTTGCGGACAATGCAGTACACAATGCTGCAAAACTGGATACTTCTCCGCTGTCACCACTTTTTTCATTTACAAAAAGTTCCTTGATTGCACGTGGCAGAAGTCGGATCTGCAGACCTTTGACTCTTATGGTCAGAAAAACACCGACTGCCAGAATGAGGACGATCAGGGGAACGCCCCATACAAAATCGTCGATTGATGTAAGAATTTGATTGAATAATTTTGCCATTTTCTTCTCTCCCTTTTTATATAAAAAATAAGGCTGATAAACAATCAGCCTCTAAAGAGTAGAACATGCATATATTGTGGTATGCTCTGTCCTTTTGCCTGAGAGATAAGCGGTTATAACCTGAAAGGACCAATCCATACGATACGCACAAATCATCCGCTCACTTAACCGCGACACCTTCGGCGCTTCGCATATGCGAAGACTCTCCAGAGTGAACTTGTCTGCGATGCAAAAATATGCATCTGATTTCAACGACCAACGACAAATCCGTAAAAAAGCATATCACAGGTTTTTTCAAGATGCAAGCATTTTTCTTCATACAACGTACATTTGTCTTTCTATGATGGTAAAGCGGACATTCGCAATCCGCTTTCGCTACTTGCTCATGAACGCAGTCGCTTTGCGACCTGTCAGTGGGAGCTTTTAACTCCCACTGACATAAGCATCCCCCTTACCCACCGCTTAGTGCTCTACACGCTTGAAGCGGGGGATTGCTTATTCTGCGTTCAAATGATGAATTTTATGTTACAGTTCACCTTGCACCGTTCCTCCTGACAGTATACAATATCTGTAACTGATAATATCTTTTTAATAAAATGATAAAAAAACAGCTATTTATGAGGTGAAACATTATGAAACAAATTACATTAGGATCCACCGGCATCCAGACACCACAAAATGCCTTTGGTGCATTACCAATCCAGCGTGTATCCACGGAAGAAGCAGTCAAAATCCTGCATCGTGCTTACGAAGGCGGCATGACATTTTTTGACACTGCCCGCGCCTACAGTGACAGCGAAGAAAAAATGGGAGAAGCGTTCGGACACATGCGCAATAAAATTTATATTGCCACCAAAACAGCCGCAACGACTCCGGATGAATTCTGGCGTCAGTTAGAAACATCCCTGCACTTACTCAAAACAGACTATCTGGATCTGTATCAGTTCCACTGTGTCAACCAGTGTTACCGCCCGGAAGATGGAACAGGAATGTATGAATGTATGCTGAAAGCAAAAGAACAGGGTATGATCCGCCACATCGGTGTCACTGCGCACAAGATCGGTATCGCAGAAGAATGTGTCGCTTCCGGTCTGTACGAAACCATGCAGTTCCCGTTCAGCTATCTTTCCTCTGTACAGGAACTTCAGCTGGTAGAAGCCTGTTCCAGACAAAACATGGGATTTATTGCCATGAAAGGACTTGCTGGAGGTCTGATCCACAACTCCAAAGCTGCCATGGCTTATATGACACAATTTGATAACGTTCTGCCAATCTGGGGAATCCAGAAAATATCCGAACTGGAAGAATGGCTCTCTTATATGGAACATACCCCTTCCATGGATGAAGAAATTTGTGCTTATATCGAAAAAGAAAAACTGGAACTGACCGGTGATTTCTGCCGTGGCTGCGGTTACTGTATGCCATGTCCGGCTGGCATTATGATCAATCAGTGTGCCCGCATGTCCCTCATGCTGCGCCGTGCACCGAGCGCCGGCTGGCTGACTCCGCAGATGCAGGAGGAAATGAAAAAAATTGAGAACTGTCTGGAATGTGGCCAGTGCATGAAAAAATGTCCATATGAACTGAATACACCGGAACTTCTGAAGAAGAATTATGAGGATTACAAAAAAGTCCTTGCCGGAGAAGTATCTGTAAATTAGAAATGAGATTCCGAATGTAAACCGCATTCGGAATCTCATTTTTTATCTCCGTCAAGAAGATTCCTGCTTCTATAAAGTGAGTAATAACAAGTATATTTTGCAAATGGAACGAGTGAACTACGACATACTGTTTTTTACTTTAAAGTTTCGCACTTTAAAGTGTTGATGTTTTCGGAGATATATGCTATACTTGCCTTTATCATTTACAAATTACAGATGTGAAACAAAATTCGAAACAGCTGGTTTTCCAATGAAATACAAAACCGATCAATTGTTTATCTGTAAAACTAAGGGGGACATTATGACAACAATTATTGAACTTGTGTACAACTTTTTATGGGGTGATCTGGTCACCCTTCCATTACCCGGTGGCGGAACATTAGGTCTTCCGCTTCTCGTTATTTTACTGATTCCAACCGGAATCTATTTTACCATTCGGACAAAATTCCTGCCAATCCGCCTTTTTCCGGATATGGTTCGTGCCTTAAATGAAAAAAAAGACAAACGCGGCGGTCTGTCTTCGTTTCAGACACTGATCGTCTCCACGGCTACCCGCGTCGGCATGGGTAATCTGGTAGGTGTTGTGGCAGCTATCTCAGCCGGAGGCGCCGGTGCGGTATTCTGGATGTGGATCACTGCACTGCTTGGTTCTTCTACTGCTTTTATTGAAGGTACCCTGGCACAGCTTCACAAAGAAAAAGATCCGCTCTATGGCGGATACCATGGCGGCCCTGCTTATTATATGCATCATTTTTTTGCCAAAAGAAAAGACGGCACTTATCGCAAATACTCCGTACTTGCTGTACTTTTTGCAATTTCCGGTCTTATCTGCTGGTGCGGAATCAGTCAGGTGATCAGCAATTCGGTTACCTCTGCCTTTGAAAATGCATTTTCCATTCCGCCACTGGCAACGACCATCATTCTTGTTGTTCTTGCTGCAATTATTGTACTTCGGAAAAATGCAACCGTAAAGGTTTTGGACATCATGGTTCCGATCATGGCATGTGCATACTTTATTTTTACTGTCATTATCATTCTTACACACCTCGGACAGATGCCGGACGTTTTTGCACGTATTTTCCAGGAAGCATTCGGTTTCCGCCAGGTCGCAGCCGGCGGTTTCGGTGCTGTATTAATGAACGGTGTAAAAAGAGGACTGTTTTCCAATGAAGCCGGTTCCGGTTCTGCACCATGTGCGGCAGCTGCTGCAAAAAGCGATGACGCTGTTAAAATTGGTCTGGTACAGTCACTGGGCGTATTTATTGATACCATTGTGATTTGTACCTGTACTGCAATGATCCTGCTTCTCGTACCACAGGAACTCACCAACGGACTTGTCGGCATGGATCTGCTGCAGACTGCTATGCAGTACCACCTTGGAACATTTGGAACAATCTTTATTGCAGCTACTCTGGCAATGTTCAGTTTTTCCACTTTCATTGGAATTCTGTTCTATGCCCGCTCCAACGTAGCTTACCTGTTCGGAAATAAATGGTGTTACCAGACTGCCTACAAAATCGTGGCTCTTGTAATGCTCTTCATCGGAGGACTTGCAGCTTACACCACAGTATGGGATCTCGGTGACGTAGGCGTTGGTCTTATGACGATTTTTAACCTGATGGCATTGTACCCGATGGGAGGTCAGGCTTTGAAAGCCCTTCGGGACGCCGGAAAATGATGTTTGAGATTTTGTTAATTCAAGTCGAACGCACGTGAGACTTGGTGCGTGATTCTGGTCAGCGCAAGCTGACATCTTCTTTTCAGAATCACTGCACTCTACACTCCGTTCCGGTCGGCGCAAAACCATTGTCTCCCAGACAATGTGCGCCCTCGCGGAGCATTTATCTCAGTCGGAGATTGAACTCCCACTGAGAAATACTTGTTACTACTCACCACTTGCAGAAGTGGGAGTCTCAACTCAGACTGAGATGAAATCGACGAATCATTTCCGGTCCGCTAAACGTTCGTTACCTTCATTTCACTTCGGTTTCATCGCGCTCACTCCCGCCTCCTATAAAAGCTGGTCGGTTTCCGTTCGCGCAAAACCTTGTGAAACTCAGTCACTCACTCAATCGCTTGCCCAGAAATGATTCGTCGATTTCAATCTACAATATGCAAAATCACCGTCTTAGTACATTCAAGTCGAACGCACGTGATACAACTCACAGGCTTTCTCTCGCGGCGGCTCATTAACTGACATTGAAAAAAGAGTGCGAATTTCATTCGAACGGGCGTCTTAGCCCGAAGGATGCAATTCGCACTCTTTTTTCATTCACAACCTAAATTGCCGCCGCTTCAAAAACTAAAAAGCCCCTATTTCGCATTCGCCGGCTCCACATTGATGCTCTTTCCTTTAATCTTCGCATTTTTCATCGCCTTCAGCACTGCCGCACCATACTCTCTCGGAACTTCCACAAATGTATAGCTGTCAAACATATCAATAGCTCCTACCAAATCTCCCGGCATTCCGGATTCTCCCGCAACTGCCCCGAGGATATCTCCCGGACGCACGCGCTGTTTTTTACCAATATTGATAAACAGACGAACCATTCCGTCTTCTGCACCGGTATCAGAGAAATCGAAATTATCCTGTTTTACGCCTTCGCGCTCTGCTTTTCCAAGTGCCTGATATAAAAAGGCTGCTGCCAGATCCATTGCCGTATAATCACCGTTATTGATCTGCGCTTCGACCATATTTACCATCTTAGTCAGATCCTCATTTTCAATGATCTGGTCTAACTGCTCCATGATCTTGTCGCATTTTGCTTCCTCAACATCACGCATGGATGGAATCGGCTGTGCATAGATCTTTGTCTTGCAGTAACGCATAATCTCTTTTAATTTGTAAACTTCTTTTCCTTTTACAAAAGAAAATGCTTTTCCGGTTCTGCCTGCACGGCCGGTACGACCGATACGGTGAACATAATACTCGTCATCCTGCGGCAGATCGTAGTTAAATACTGCTTCCACATCGTCAACATCGATACCACGGGCAGCGACATCCGTTGCTACCAGAATCTCTGTTTTTCCGTTACGGAAGTTTCTCATAACACGGTCACGCTGCTGCTGTTTCATATCACCATGCAGACCTTCTGCAAAATAACCACGGTTCTGCAGTTCGTTTGCCAGCTCGTCTACCATATGTTTTGTGTTACAGAACACAAGGGAGAGCTTCGGATCATACACATCCAGAAGTCTTGTCAAAATATCCAGCTTATCTTTTCTTCTTACATCATAGTAATACTGTTCGATATTTTTTACAGTCAGCTCTTTTTTTACCACTTTGATGGTCAGCGCATCTTTCTGATACTGTTTTGTGATCTCCATGATCTCTTTCGGCATAGTTGCGGAAAAAAGAACGGTCTGGCGGTCTTCCGGAAGATATTTTAATACTTCTTCAATGTCCTCACGGAATCCCATGTTCAGCATCTCATCTGCCTCATCCAGAATAATGGTGTGGATATGATCGCAGCGGATTGTTTTTCTTCTTAAATGATCCATTACACGACCCGGTGTACCAACGATGATCTGTACGCCGCCTTTCAGGGAACGGATCTGTTTGCCAATCTCCTGTCCACCGTAAATCGGAAGGATTTTGATACCGTGGGTGTATTTTGCCAGATTGTGTAACTCGTTGGATACCTGAATGGCAAGCTCACGGGTCGGGCATAAAATCAGCGCCTGTGTTTTTTTCAGCTTCGGATCTACTTTGTGAAGCAGCGGAATACCGAAAGATGCTGTTTTTCCGGTTCCTGTCTGCGCCTGTCCGATGACATCTCTGCCGCTCATGACAGCCGGAATGGACTGTGCCTGAATCGGAGTGGCCTCCTCAAATCCCATTTCTTTAATTGCCCGCAGAATCTGCGGATTTAAATCTAAATCTTCAAATAAAACTGTACTCATATATTTCCTTTCCAATTAAAAACATGTTATTCAGAGCCTATTACATTCCCTCTATTTACTTCAAATCTGTACGAATATGATTTTTAACACGATTCTCAAAGATATTCTAAATAAATCAAAATATATACTCTAAATAAATTTGCAGAAAAAAAGTGTGCCTTGCACACTGAAAACAATGATAACAAAGCACACTTTAAAAGTCAATGCAGAGATAAACGTATTTTTACATTTCCTGCACTTTCATGAAGAGATTATTTCTTTCAAGAATGCTCCGGCATTCTTGTTGCGAGGTGCGCGTCATGCAATTGCATGACATACTTCAACTGCGCACCTCTGTAATCCTGCCGGAGGCTATATCAGATGGGGGATTGGCTCCCACCACTGATACTAGCTTGTTTCTCACCACCTATAGAGGTGGGAGTCATCTCCCATCTGATATAATCACACTTTTATGAGGGAATCGCCTTTTCGATCTTCTTTTTCCAAACACCGCTCAGGTATCTTAAGCCGCCGACACCTGCTGCGCACCACCATGTAAGCGGTGATACCCACCAAAGTCCATGATAGCCCCACAGATAAGAGAACAAAAATGCAAAACCGATTCGCGTAATAACCTCACTGATGCCCATCCAGATTGTGATCTTGACATCACCAACTGCACGAAGCAGATTGTGGAACAGATTCAGTGTTCCAACACCGATTAAAAATGGTGCAAAAATATGCATATACTCCACACCACAACCGATAGACGCCTGATTATCGGTAAACAAACGCATCAACAGCGGAGCCAGGATAAAAATCAACGGTGACACAATCGCATAACCAATGACATTCAACGCAAATGTTGTGCGAAAACCGGCTTTAATTCGTGAAATATTTTTTGCACCGGTGTTTTGTCCCGCAAAAGTTCCAAGAGCGGTTCCCAGTGCATCTCCTACCTGCATACCAAGACCTTCCACTTTTACACAGACACCGTAGGCTACAACCAGCGTCGTTCCGTATGTATTTACAACCGCCTGTAAAGTCATATCCGAAATGGAAATAATACTCATCTGCAAAGCTGCCGGCAGACCATATACAAGCATCTTTTTTCCAATAAATGTATCCAGTTTCAATTTATCCCTGCGAATCCGTAGCATCGGCAGAATTTTCCATGCATAAAGCAGACACGCCACACCTGAAACAATCTGCGCCAGCACCGTTGCAAATGCCGCACCGCCAACGCCCAACGGAAGCACAGCCACAAATAATACATCAAATACAATATTCAGCAAACTGGAAATTCCAAGGAACACCAGCGGAACCACCGAATTTCCCAGAGACCGCAATACCGCAGAAATCCAGTTGTACAACATTGTTCCGATACATCCCGCACAGATCAGTCGCAGATACAATACCGCCTGATCCAACACCTCATCCGGTGTCTGCAGCACGATCAGCAGCGGTTTTGTCACGATCAGACCAACCACCGTCACGATGATCGTCATCCCCAACGCAATATATATGGAAGAAAAAAATGTTTTTACTACGTTATCCGCTTCCTTAGCACCGTAATACTGCGACATAACCACCGTCACACCAGTGGTCAGACCGATGATCAGCGAAAACATCAGATACATGCCAACGCCTGCCACACTGACCGCCGCCAGCGCATTGTCCCCCAAAAAGTGACCCACAATATACGAATCTGCGAAATTATAGATTCTCTGAAAAATCAATCCCAGCAATACCGGCATCGCAAACTTCAAAATCTGCGGTGCAATACGTCCGGAAGTCATATCCACCATAACTTCTTTTTTCATACTCGTCTCTTCCCCTTTCAATTCCCACTTTTTATGCTTCCATCTCAAATAATCTTCAAAGTCAAACTGATATAGGCAATTCCCCCACATTTACACAATTGAAGCAGAGAATTTCCTTAATTTGGTTAAATGAACATGAAACCAGATCCACGATTTTGCTCAACTTATTTCATGGCACTTCTTAACCATGCTTGTATTGTATCTCATACCATTTTGAAAAAATAGTGATTTTCTTCCCAAAAACTGTAAAATCGTATCGCAAACAGCACTTTTTTCATGTATTATAGAAACAAATAAAATAAAGGAATTTTACTATGAAACTAAACTATAATGAAAAAGAACTGCATCAGCTTTTACAGGACTTCCACGACTTAACAAAACTGACACTAACCCTCTACGATCCCGAAGGAGAATGGATTTTTAGCTACCCTACAAAAGAAAACTATTTCTGCAATTGTATCAAAACTTCCCCGGAAGGAGCTGCCCTCTGTGAAGCTTCCGACCGTGCTTCCTTTGAAGCAGCAAAGGCTTCCGGTGAATGTGTCATTTACAAATGTCATGCCGGTTTGATCGAAGCCACCGCGCCAATCGTCAGCGACGGATTTACCATCGGCTACCTTATGATGGGACAGGTTGCAAATGCAGCCTCCCCGGAACAGTTACAGTCACTAATTGAACATGCATTACATAAATATCATTTAAACGAAGCAGAAAATGACAGTTGGAAACAGTATGCTGCTGCGACTCCCTGTATCTCTGACACACAGATTCACGCCGCCGCAAGAATCATGGAAGCATGTATTTCTTCCATCCTGTACAAAAAATTGATTTCTATCGAAAAGCAACAATTTGAACAGAACATCAACACTTACATCCTGAATCACCTGACCGAAGATCTGTCCGTAGACCGCCTTTGCGAACACCTGCATCTGAGCCGCCGCAAACTCTACGAATATTCAGAAGAATTTTTACATTGCAGCATCGCCAAATACATAAAAAAAATGCGCCTGCAACATGCACAGACACTGTTGTCCGAAACAAATTTACCTATTTCCACAATTTCCGAACAATGTGGCTTCTCCGACTACAACTACTTCTGTCGAATTTTTAAACAAGAAAACGGTATGTCCGCACGAAGCTATCGCGTAGCACAGCAGACATAATTTTCTGTGATACTATATTTTTATTTACGGAACACACACTTTATATAACACAATATGTACTAGACACACATATTGTATTTACCTTTTGCTGTAACTCTCGCTTTGTGTCGTGGTGATTTCACGCACTTTTTGTTATCATTTTTCCTGAAAGGAGGCAAAAGCAACAACATGTATCAGAAAAAGATCGGTCTTTTTTTAAAAGAACTCAGAAAAGAAAAAGAACTTACGCAAAGTCAGCTTGCAGAACAGCTCAACGTATCTGACCGCACCGTATCCCGCTGGGAAACCGGAACGAATTTACCAGATCTGTCTGTATTAGTTGAACTTGCAGATTTTTATGATGTTGATATCCGTGAAATCATCGACGGAGAAAGGAAAAGCGAGAATATGAATGTAGAAATGAAAGACACTTTAATGAAAGCGGCACAATATGCCACAGAAGACAAACACATGCAAATGAAAAAACTGACCGGATATATCCTGTCAGCCTTCGGATGTTTCCTGATTTTGTCCGGATTTACCGTATTTCCAAGTGAAAGCGGCTGGGCAGCAAAATTTGCTATTTTAGGAGCTATAATCGTAACCATTGGAATCTTCCAGTTACTCAAAAAACGCAGATTACTGAAAGCCATTGTTATCTTTTTCGCTATCCTATTTGGCATGATCTGGCTGGACTTCGCCAGTGTATGCTATATCCGACAGGCACCACGTTTTGCCTATTCCGTAGAATACAGCGATGAAACTGTCATTTACCATGCCCCGTTCTACTCCGTATACAAATACGGTCGGGACACACTTGGAGAATACTATCAGGTTTATATTGGATCCGATAATTTATAAAATTATTTTTCATAATTTACCAGTGCAATACATATATTTAAAAGAACTCTGAAAATGCCAGTTTCCAGAGTTCTAAAGTTCATTTTGGAGAACTACACCGTCAGGCTAGTGCTGCCGTTTGTCTCTGTCTAACCATTTGCAAATATAATAACCCACTATAGATGCCAATACAGAGATAAGAAAAGCAAGTATGTATTCCATTAGACTCACCTCCTTCCTACTGGAAAGAGTCGACAGCAATAACATAATATCACGAAACTTTGTTCGATTCAACTAAAAATATTGTTCATTTAGATATTGATTTTTTCAAAGGAAAAGTTTATTATAGTGGTGAGTAAGAAAAGTATGTATTCCATTAGAATACAAAAATCCCCGAAGTGCCAGCTTCGGGGGTTTTTAATTCTCAACAAAAAACATTTTTCATGACGTAAATAGGGGACTGGATTCATTTTTTCTCAGTGAGCGATTATTTGATAATAAAAGAATTTTTTTCCGAATGCAAATAGCGCCCCCAATTTATTTTTTCTTGATGAGCGATTGTTGGCCAGCAAGATAAAATAAATTGGGGACGCTTCCACTACCTAAAACTTAGCCACCAAAGAAACTTAAAAAACTAAAGCATCTTTTAATGACGATATTTATTAGCTTCCTTCAAACGTGCCATCGCACGTGCCAGCGAAGCCGCATTTCGATGATACTCCATCTTACTCTGATGCTGCCGCATACGTTCTTCTACACGTTCCTTTGCTTCCCGTGCACGGCGCACATCAATTTCTTCCGGGCGTTCGATCGTATCCACCAGCACTTCCACCTGATTATCGGAACTGACCTCCACAAATCCGCTTCCGCAAACTGCCGGGATCATTTTTCCATCCGGTGTCGTGATTCGTACTTCGCCCTCTTTTAACGCAATGACATATTCCTCATGATTTGCCATAATCTGGATTTCTCCATCCACAGCAGGCAGTACGATGGAAACCGCCTCATCATCATAAAAAATCTTATCATATGCAATGATTTTTAAATGAAATGTAGCCATAGTCACACCTCACTAATGATTACCGTTCTTTGCTTTTTCAATGACATCATCAATGGTTCCGACATTGAAAAAAGCCCATTCCGGATACTCATCCATCTCACCGTCAATGATTTTTTTGAAACCTTTGACTGTCTCTTCCAGCGGTACATATTTACCAGGAATTCCGGTAAATGTCTCAGCTACATGGAACGGCTGTGACAGGAAACGCTGAATTTTTCTTGCACGGTATACAGTCGTTTTATCCTCTTCGGAAAGTTCTTCCATACCAAGGATTGCGATGATATCCTGCAGCTCTTTGTAACTCTGCAGAATCTCCTGTACACGACGGGCAACTTCGTAATGCTCCTCACCGACGATATCCGGCTCCAGAATACGGGAGTTAGATTCCAGCGGATCAACAGCCGGATAAATACCCTGCTCAACAATTTTTCTGGAAAGTACGGTTGTTGCATCCAGATGTGCGAATGTCGTAGCCGGGGCCGGATCAGTTAAGT
Organism: Roseburia sp. OM02-15; assembly: GCF_003481835.1. Taxonomy (NCBI): domain Bacteria; kingdom Bacillati; phylum Bacillota; class Clostridia; order Lachnospirales; family Lachnospiraceae; genus Roseburia; species Roseburia sp. OM02-15. The sequence continues at coordinate 32,520 of NZ_QULX01000016.1, read as the reverse complement.
CATCGGCCGGTACGTAAATCGCCTGTACAGATGTAACAGAGCCTTCTTTTGTGGAAGCGATACGCTCCTGCAGCTCACCGACTTCGTTTGCCAGTGTCGGCTGATAACCTACGGCTGACGGCATACGTCCGAGCAGCGCAGAAACCTCAGAACCTGCCTGTACATAACGGAAAATGTTATCGATAAATAACAGTACGTCCTGATGCTCTTTATCACGGAAATACTCTGCCATGGTCAGACCCGTCTCAGCCACACGCATACGAGCTCCAGGTGGCTCATTCATCTGTCCAAACACTAAGGCTGTTTTTTCCAGAACGCCGGATTCTTTCATCTCAGTCCAAAGGTCATTACCCTCACGGGAACGCTCTCCAACACCGGTGAAAATAGAATATCCGCCGTGCTCTGTTGCAATATTTCGGATCAGCTCCTGAATCAGAACGGTTTTACCTACACCGGCACCACCGAACAGACCGATCTTACCACCTTTGGAATATGGTGCCAGAAGGTCGATAACTTTGATACCTGTCTCCAGAACCTCTACAACCGGGCTCTGGTCTTCAAAGGATGGCGGCTCTCTGTGAATACACCAGTTTTCCTTTGACTCCACCGGTTCTCCATCATCAATTGCTTCACCCAGAACATTGAAAAGTCGTCCCAGTGTTGCTTTTCCTACCGGAACTGTGATACCAGCGCCGGTTGCTGTTACTTCCATATCACGATGAAGCCCTTCACTGGAAGCAAGCATAATACATCTTACGGTATCATTTCCAATATGCTGTGCCACTTCCATGACACATTTTTTTCCATTATTATCAACTTCGAGTGCATCTTTGATGCATGGAAGGTTATGGTCGGAAAACTCTACGTCTACAACAGGTCCCATGACCTGAACGATTTTTCCTTTATTCATATCGCTTCACCTCTCTTATTTTTTCTTGCTCTTCTGCGCCTTGGCACCCGCAATAACCTCAGTGATCTCCTGGGTGATCGCCGCCTGACGCACACGATTGTACTCAATTTCCAGATCATGCAGCATCTTCTTTGCACTGTCTGTCGCAGTCTGCATCGCCATCATTCTGGAATTGTGCTCACTGGCATAAGACTCTACCAGCGCGCCATAAATAAAACCACACACTACGTTCGGAACCAGATTATCCAACAATGTCTCTACCGACGGGTGAAACATCATCTGATCATTGTAGCCCTGCAGATTTTTGTGAAGATACTCTTCTCTGTGCAATGGAAGGATCTGGAACATATCCGCTTCCATCTTGAAGGCATTGATCATTTTTGTATAGATAATGTAAACCTCATCCAGTTCCCCTGACACGTATTTATCAATCATCTGCAGTCCGATATGACGGGCACGATAAAGGGTCGGGTTCTGAACTGTGTAGCTGAACTCACCATCAATGTAAACGTTCTTTTTCATAAAATACTGACGGCCAAGCTCACCGACTACAAACAGCTCACTCTGCAGATGCTTTTCAATCTCCTCTGATGCAAGTTTCAGCACGTTGTGATTGTAAGCACCTGCAAGACCTTTATCTGCAGTAATTACGATATAACCACGTTTTTTCTGATCCTCCGCAACACCTTCTTTTCCGAAGAAAATATTCTTGGTATCCGGAACGCACTGCATAAAACGTGCCACTGCATTTCGCTGACCAAAGAAAAACGGCTCTGTATCTGCCAGACTTTTCTTTGCTTTCTGCATTTTTGATGAAGATATCATGTACATGGCACTGGTGATTTTCATCGTATCTTTGATACTCTGCATTCTGCTCTGTATCTCTCTTGCACTTGCCATGATATTCTCCTTTCTGCCCTTTTTCACTCAGATAGTTGCTCATGCAGATGTATGTTCTGTACGAAATGCATGAACTATTTAAACTATCTAAATATACATGAAAATAACTTTATTTTACGTACTCTTTTGCGGCAGCGAGAATCTTGTCTCCAAGTTCATCGGACAGAGCTTTTGTCTCATTCAGCTCATCGATGATCTCCGGATGTGCATTTTTGATATATTCCAGCATACCCTTCTGGGTTTCTTTGATTTTCTTCACATCTACATTCAGGAAAATCTTGTGTGTTGCTGTCCACAGTGTGATAACCTGCTCTGCCATGCTAAGCGGCTGGCAAAGCGGCTGTTTTAACAGCTCCATCAGACCTTTTCCGTACTGTAACTGCTCTTTTGTATCATCATCCAGATCAGAACTGAACTGGGTAAATACTTCCATCTCACGATACTGCGCCAGATCAATACGGATACTTCCGGCTGCTTTTTTCATCGCTTTTGTCTGTGCGGCACCACCAACACGGGATACGGACAGACCTACATTTACCGCCGGTCTCATACCGGAGAAGAATAAGTTGCTCTCCAGGAAAATCTGACCGTCTGTGATAGAAATAACGTTGGTCGGAATGTATGCGGATACATCGCCCGCCTGTGTCTCAATAATCGGCAGGGCTGTGATGGAACCGCCGCCAAGTTTGTCACTCAGACGACTGGAACGCTCCAGCAGTCTGGAATGCAGATAGAAAACGTCACCCGGATAAGCCTCACGTCCAGGAGAACGCTCCAGCAACAGGGATAATGCACGGTAAGCTACCGCATGTTTGGACAGATCATCGTAAACGATGAGCACGTCTTTTCCCTGATACATAAAATACTCTGCCATGGCAGTTCCTGCATACGGTGCGATGTACTGCAACGGAGCCGGATCACTGGCAGTTGCTGCTACGATGATGGAATAATCCATGGCACCGTGTTTTTTCAATGTAGATACAATTTTTGCAATTGTAGATGCTTTCTGTCCAATTGCAACATAAATACAGATGACATCTTTGCCCTTCTGGTTGATCATTGCATCGGTTGCAATGGATGTCTTACCTGTCTGACGGTCACCGATGATCAACTCTCTTTGTCCACGGCCAATCGGGAACATGGAATCGATGGAAAGGATTCCTGTCTCCATTGGTACGCTGACAGATTTACGATCAACGATACCCGGTGCTTCATTTTCAATCGGCCGGTAATCATCTTCCTGAATGTCACCCTCACCATCGATCGGTGCCCCCAGTGCATTGATGATTCTTCCGACAAATTTATCTCCAACCGGAATTCCGGCTTTCTTTTTGGTTCTTGTTACCTTGGTTCCTTCCTTGATCCCTGTATCACGGCCGAACAGAATGACACCGATTTCATTTCTTCTGACATCCTGTACCATACCTTTTACGCCGTTCTCAAAGACAACGATCTCACCATACATGGCCTGGTCAATTCCATAAACAGTGGCAATTCCGTCACCAACCCAGATGACATGACCAATTTCCCGATCCTTCGCTTCAAAATCGTAATTTTCGATTTCTTCCTTCAGGATGGAAATAATATCCTGTGAACTGATAGCGCTCATTGTCCTATCACCTCTTTCTTTTACCTTTTACTTATACTTCTGCATGATGGCTCTGAACCATTCCGAGCTGTTCCTGCATGCCGCGGATACGTCCGCTGATGCTCCAATCCCATTCACGGCCGTTTGCAGTGAGGACAAAACCTCCCACCAGACGCTCATCCCGGATCATCTCAAGCTCCACCTGATGTGCATCAAACTCTTCCAGCAGAAATTTCTTGATTCCCTCCAACTGGTTATCATCCGGTGCAGTTACATATCGTAATGTTGCATTTACTACTGACTGATGTTCGTTTGCATACATTTTATATTCCTCCACGATCTCTTCCAGATATTCCACGTCAGAATAATCACAGAGAATCTTCATAAAATTCTGTAACTTTTTTTCCGGGAAAATACGGTCAACCACCGCATGTTTTTCCTCTTTGTAAACACTTGGGTCTGTCAGCACACGCTGAAGTTCAGGACTTTCCTGATAAATCTGCGCTGCATTTTCAAGATCCTCTACCGGAGCGTTCAGCTCCCACAAAACTCTTACATATTTAGCCGTTGTTGCTGTCATGTTTGTCACCCGTTTTACTCAAAAACTCATTGTAAAGCTGTTCATCCGTGACCTTACTGCTATTTTCTCCGATAATTTTAACTGCTGCAGCCATGGCCAGAGTACCGATTTCTTTCTGTACACTCTGAAGTGCTCTGTCACGTTCTTTTTCCATATCCTGATTTGTCTTCTCAAGCAGATCTGCGGATCGTTTCTCCGCATCGGAAACAATCTGCTTGTACTGTACATCCGCCCGCTCTCTGGCGTCTGCCACGATCTGAATTGCCTCCTCTTTGGCTCCCTGCAAAGATGCCTCATACTGAGTTTTTAACTCCTGTGCTTCGGCATTTGCCGTATCTGCTTTTTCAAACTGTTCAGCCACCATCTGTTTTCTCTTTTCAATGATATTCAAAACCGGCTTGAACAGAAACTTTCTGATCAGGAAATAGAAGATCAACAGGTTCACAATGATCCATATAAGGTTTGAATCAATTCTCAGCATCCTGAAATCCTCCTTCTAAAAACAAAATCTCACGTCTTTGTTTTTTATTTGCAAAGGAAAATGATCAGAATAGCGACAACCATACCATAAATAGCAGTTGCCTCTGCCAGTGCACAACCAAGTAATAAGTTCTTGCTGATCTTGCTGTCTGCTTCCGGCTGTCTTGCTACAGCGTCTACTGCTTTACCTGTTGCGATACCAATACCTACACCTGCTCCAATTCCTGCTAATGCTGCGATACCAGCTCCGAGTGCGATCATCATAATAATTATCTCCTTTTCTCACTTCATATTCTGCCTGTCACATTATGCTTTCATTTTTGTTATTTTGTAAAACTCACATAATTTGTGAGATCATTGACAGGACTTTTCGATATGTTACGTTACAGGTTTTCTGTCAAAATACATTGACCTTTACTCCGCCTGCAACTCAATAGCTTCCTTGATGTACAACGATGTCAGGAACACAAATACATATGCCTGGATCAATCCATCAAAAATATCAAAATAGAAACTAAATACCAGCGGTACCACCATCGGCACAACCGCCTTGATCAGCTCCATAATAACAAATGCGCCAAGTACATTTCCGAACAGTCGCAAACATAATGAAAATGGTCGGATGAAGATTTCCAAAATGTTGATCGGTGTAATGATCGCGACAGGCTGCGTAAATCCTTTCGCCCACTTCTTCACACCTTTTGCACGGATACCGGCGGTTTCCACCAGTATGATACTCATCAACGCAAGAGCGATCGTACAATTCAGGTCCTTTGTCGGAGGCTTAAATCCAAATAAGCCAATTACATTTGCAATACCGATAAACAGACCGACGCTCATCAGATAAGGAATATAACCTTTTCCTTCCTCTCCGAGCAGCCCTTCGAAAAATCCATAGAATTTTCCGATACACACTTCCAGAAACAACTGTCTCTTTCCCGGATTCTCCACGCTTAAGTTCCGCGTCAGGAAAATCGATGCCACTATGACGACTGCCATAATGATCCACATAACGACAACTGATTCTGCGATTTTGATTCCACCAAAAATGGGTATCGTGAACACTGTCTTGACACTCAATTGGTCGATCAACTCATCTACCAGTCCGTTCGTAGCGGTCACCTCCTTCTTTTCTCTTTCTTCTATTTTTTGTTTTCTCCTGAAAAATGTTTTCCAATTATTACAGTTGGTAAAGCGAACATTCGCAATCCACTTTTGCTACTTACTCATGAACGTAATCGCCTTACGACTTGCATTCAATTTGTAAATGATACTGCTTTCTCATAATTGGTACTACCATTATTTTGAAGAAAATAAAAGACCGTGCGGTTGCTCTTTCAAAACTCATTAACCTCCGTTGATCTTTTCTTGTACATATATTAATACAACTTCCAGATTTTGCAATCGGCAAATTTTCCCAAATTGTTTTTAGATGAAAACAATTTTTCAGCAAAATCACGATTGACAATTTTCCATTTAACAGATTATTTCCCTTTCGTGCACTTTTTTACTTCTTTTTTCGGTAAATTTGCATACTTTACAAAAAACGAATCTTACAAATGGACCTGCGTAGAACAACTGCCAGAACAATGCCATTGGGAAATTTCGCGCTGCGGTCTGCAACCAGTTGCCAAGCAGCATATCCGTTCCTTTAAAATAAATCAATAATATTGATTAAAATAAATCATTCTGCTACTATAAACATTATGTTATACTCTGAAACATGAAATGCGAAGACAAGGAATAGTAACTGTCCTACTTTTTTCAGAGAGTTGCCGGTTGGTGTGAGGCAATAAAAGAAATACAGTGAACTCGCCTTTGAGCAGCGGTTTTGAACAAGATTACATTCTTTTATTTGTCAATTCAATTCGAACTTTTAAAAGACTACAGATTTAATCAACACAGTCTGAATTGAGGTAAAACATATGAGTATGAGTTAAAAATGTAATTATAGTAGGAACTGACGGAATCTCACCGTTACAGGAGGACAGCATGACAGTGCTGATGAGTGCGTATTTGATACGAAGTAGAGTGGTACCGCGGAAGAATGGCTTTCGTCTCTACAACTATTACATGGTTGTAGGGATGAGAGCCTTTTTTATATGAAACGAATTATTACATGATAGCTAACAGATAAGGAGGAACAGAAGACTATGAAACATTACGAAAACTATGAAAGAGCTTATTTTATGCCACTAGAATGTACGTATGACTGGGTGAAAAAAGAATATTTGACTAAAGCACCAATCTGGTGTTCCGTAGATTTAAGAGATGGAAACCAGGCGTTAGTAGAGCCGATGAGTCTGGAAGAAAAAATTCAGTTTTTCCAAATGCTTGTAAAAATCGGATTCAAACAAATTGAAGTCGGATTTCCCGCAGCTTCCGAAACTGAATATGATTTTGTCAGAACATTAATTGAGCAGGATATGATCCCGGAAGATGTCACCATTCAGGTGCTTACCCAGGCAAGAGAACATATTATCAGAAAAACTTTCGAAGCCATTGAAGGCGCTCAGAATGTCATCGTTCACCTGTATCTTTCCACTTCTGTGGCGCAGAGAGAACAGGTTTTTCATAAGAGCAAAGAAGAAATCATAAAAACCGCTGTAGATGGCGCCATCATGGTAAAAGAACTTGCTGACAAACAAAGTGGAAACATTTATCTGCAGTACAGCCCGGAAAGCTGCACCGGAACCGAAGTCGATTACGCAGTCGAAATCTGCAATGCGGTACTTGATATCTGGCAGCCGACACCGGATCATAAAGCCATTATCAACATTCCGGCTACCGTGGAAAATTCCATGCCGCATGTGTTTGCCACACAGATTGAATACATTCACAAACATTTAAAATACAGAGATGCCGTTTTATTATCCCTGCATCCACATAACGACCGCGGCTGTGCTGTTGCCGACGCGGAACTCGGTGTTCTGGCAGGCGCAGACCGCATCGAAGGTACATTATTTGGAAACGGTGAGCGCACCGGAAACATGGATATCGTCACCATGGCGATGAACCTGTTTTCCCATGGTATCGATCCGGAACTTGATTTTTCCGACATATCAGCAATCCGCGCAGGTTATGAAACTTACACCGGAATGAAAGTGCATGAACGTCAGCCATACGCCGGCGATCTGGTATTTACCGCATTTTCCGGTTCTCATCAGGATGCAATTTCCAAAGGAATGACCTGGCGTGAGGAACACAAAACTGACAAATGGACCGTGCCATATCTGCCCATCGATCCGAAAGATATCGGACGCACCTATGACGGTGACGTGATCCGCATCAACAGTCAGTCCGGCAAAGGCGGTATCAGCTACATTTTAAAACAGAACTTTGGCGTTGTTCTTCCAGAAGCAATGCGTGAAGACGTGGGTTATGCCATTAAACAGATATCCGACGAAATGCATCAGGAACTGTCCCCGCAGAACGTATATGAAATATTTGAGGAGCAGTACCTTCACTCCATGAATTACTTCCGCATTACCGAAAGCCATTTCAAACAGTTAGCGGATGGCATCATGGCAGAAGTCACCATTTTAAACGGTGAAAAAGAGACAGTCATCGACGCAAACGGAAACGGCCGTCTGGACGCAGTCAGCAACGCAGTAAAACAGTTCTTCAACATTGATTACACCTTGATGAACTACGAAGAACATGCCTTAACCCAGACAACTTCATCCAAGGCGATTGCCTATGTCTGCATCAAAAAAGACAACACGACTTACTGGGGTGCGGGCATCGACGAAGACATCATCAAAGCCTCCATTCAGGCCCTGTGCGTCAGCGTCAACAAAATGCTCGCCGTACAAAAAGGCAACGCCTGCGAAGACGTCCGCCTGACAAAAATGCTGAACTACATTCAGAACCATTACCAGAACGTGACATTAGCAGATATGTCACAGGAATTTCACCTGACAGAGCCATACATCAGCAAATACATCCGTGAAAAATCCGGCGTAACCTTCGGCGAACACGTCACAAACATCCGCATGAAAAAAGCATGCACCCTGTTAAAAAACGGAAACATGACAGCAGAAAACATCGCGGCCTCCATCGGCTACCCAAACGTCGAACACTTTAGCCGCACCTTTAAAAAGAAATACCATATGACTCCAATCCAGTATAGAGAGTCAAAAAACTAGACTTGCAAAAATGTATTCAAGTAACTCCTTCCATCGCTCTTGTTCAAGAATGCTCCGGCATTCTTGTTGCGAGATGCGCGTCATGCAATTGCATGACATACTTCAACTGCGCACCTCTGTAATCCTGCCGGAGGCTATATTAGATGGGGGATTGGCTCCCACCACTGATACTAGCTTGTTTCTCACCACCTATAGAGGTGGGAGTCTTAACTCAGACTGAGATAAACATCCGACAGTACATACTCAAAAAACACTCACGTTCTGTCCCGCATCTCCGATATTACACTTTTTCGAATATGTTTACAAAATATCTTTCTCTCAAAATAGCATTTATGTAAACAAAATTCAAGTCGAACGCACGTGAGACTTGGTGCGTGATTCTGGTCAGCGAAAGCTGACATATTCTTCTCAGAATCCCTGCACATCCCCGCGGAGCGCTTATCTCAGTCGGGGATTGTACTCCCACTGAGAAAGACTTGTTATTACTCACCACTTGCAGAAGTGGGAGTCTTCTCGACTGAGGTAAATTATTTTTGACATATATTTTGTAAAAATCTTCTTCATCGAATGCGCTGGCCAACATACAAAATTTTTCACAGTCAGCATCTTTTCTTTGTAAACAGACATAATATCTTAGTGATAAAACTCTATCTGATAAGCCATTCAACAGGATTTTCATACGAAACAAATGACCAAAATAATTTAAAAATATTTATTTGATTCGACAGGAAAATGGAAATGAGCAAAAAACTGGCATGGAATTTGCATTATAGAAATATGTCTGACTTCTATTTGACTTGTCAGTTCTTTTAAGACATAATGATAGCAGGGGCTTTTTACATATGTAGTATATGGTATATTCAGAACGTGATTGGGACGGTTCTGGCTTACTACCGCATACACAAAATTTGAGGAGGTATTTATGGCAGCACAAATCACAGCCGTTATTATTTTCCTGATCATGTTTGCATTGATCATCACGGAAAAAATCCCACGGCACATAGCCACGACCATCTGCAGCATCGCGACTATCATTCTCGTCTTTGGTGTCTGTATGCACAGTGCAACTGCACTCTGGGACACCCTGAACTTTCAAACTTTTACATCTGTTGATTTCTGGCGCGCGGGGGCGGAAGCGACAGAAAGCACAAAAGGAATCAACTGGCAGACCATCATTTTCATCGCTGGTATGATGATCATGGTGGAAGGAATGGCACTTTCCGGATTTTTCTCCTGGCTCTGCCTGACCATTGCCAAAGCAGTCAGATACAACACGACAAAGATTTTTATCATGTTTATGATCCTTGCCTTTGTCCTGTCCATGTTTATTGACAGCATTACCGTAATTTTATTCCTTGCGGCAATCACAATTACCCAAAGTAAACTATTGCAGTTTGATCCGATTCCGGTCATTATCGCAGAAATCTTCTGTTCGAACCTTGGTGGTTCTTCCACGATGTGCGGCGATCCGCCAAATATCATTATCGGAACGGCTCTGCATTATACCTTTACCGATTTCCTGACCAATACCGGTGTGATCGCAATCATCTGTCTGGTATTGATGATTTTCTTCTTTTACATGTGTTTTCGTAAAAAACTTGGTAAACGAAATCTTTCCGAAGAAGAAATCGAAAAAATGCCGACACCGCAGAGTGCCATCACAAATAAACGTGCTTTTATCATCAGCACTGTGATTTTCCTCTGTGCCGTAATTCTGCTGGTAACACATGGTCAGACCGGTTTAACAGTTTCCACCATCGGCATCATTGCCGCGGTTGCTACCTGCATCACAGCAGGTAAGAAAAGCAAAGCAATCCTGCGACGTGTTGATTATCCGACACTTGTATTTTTCACCGGCTTATTTGTAGTCGTTGGCGGTCTGGAAGAAACCGGTATTCTCGAACTGATCGCAACCTTTATTCATGCGATCAGTGGTGGAAATATCACATTTATCGTAATTATTATTATCTGGATCTCCGCTGTAGCAAGCGCGATCATTGATAATATTCCATTTTCGGCTACGATGATCCCGATCATCAAAAGCCTTGCTGCAACTTCCGGTGCAGATCTGTCCGTCCTTGCATGGACACTTGCCCTTGGTACTGACATCGGTGGCAGCGCAACTCCGATCGGTGCTTCTGCGAATGTCGTTGGCATCGCCGTTGCATCCAAAAACGGTCATCATATTTCCTGGAAGCAGTATTGCAAGTACTCCATTCCGGCAACATTGATCGTTATTACTGTTTCTATGTTATATATCATTGTTAGATATATATAAAACAAAAAAGATGCCTTATTTTGCACAACTAAATAGGACTTCATCCTATCCCTATTACAAAAGGCATCTTTACTCCTGCTCTGCCTCCCCCTTATCTTTTCTCATTCTTTTTCGGGGGAGGCAGATTTTATTTTATTATTTTTGATTCCTCTTTCCAAAACATCATGCTTTCTGTTTTGGTACAAATTCAATCTTTAACACCATCCCCATTCCTTCTGCTAATCTTTTTAACAAGTTAACAGATGGATTTCTTGTTCCATTTTCCAGTTTGCTAATATCTGCCTGATCAATCCCTGTACGTTCTGCTAATTCCTTTTGTGTTAAATTTTGAAAAGTACGTGCATCTACAATTGCTCTAATTACATCAAACTCCGGTTGCATTTCTTCATATTCTTTTCGAAAGTTTTCATCATTCATCTGTTTTTCCAACATTTCATTTAATGTTTTCATACCTTCTTCATCCTTTCCATATAGTCTTCTCGTCGCGCTTTTGCTAATTGTATTTCTGCTACAGGTGTTTTTTGTGTCTTCTTGACATATCTTAGCTCTCATTTTTGGATTAAGCTTATCTAAAAATTTTTCTACAGGATTATCTCCGTCCTCTGTTTCATATGCAATAACTTCAAATTTTGTCATATGTATTCCCCTATATTATATGGCACATATACCATATTGTCAATTTTGTTATTTTTCTTTTATTCATTTCTGAGAATGCATTCGTCATGACATTTATAAAGTGTAGCCAGTATATAATGCCTTTCTTTCACCATCAATGCCCGTTTTTATCACAAAATTTTTTCTGTACAAATTGCATAAACCCCATCTTTCTGCTACATCCCTTGTATTTTCTGGCTATATCAAAAATCAGGAGTCAAAAACCTGATTTTTCAACTCCTGAAATAACATCATTTTTGTTTAATTTGCCACCCTAGCATATGATTTATTTTTTCAAATAAATCGCTGTCACCGCACAATCACGTGCCGCATTTTTCGCAGTTTCTTCCAGTTCTGCCGGAAGTTCATCGTATTTCACATCAATACAATCTTTGTCAAAATTATGTGCAAACAACTCTGGATACAGACCTACGCAAATACCGCACCGAACACAATATTCTTTTATTTCAACTTTCATTTTCCGTTCCTCCAACTTTATTTTTCAAAATATACCAAAACTTTTAAAATGCCGTTTTCACAACTCATCTGCTGTTCAATTATGCATTTTTCTCCAGATAATCACAGGCACTGTCTCCTGCAGCAAAACCAAACGGCATTGCAAAATAAGCACCTGCACTTCCACCTGTCGGCGGGTTTCCGTAAAATTCGCTCATCATATTGTCACCGGCTGCGTAAAGTCCCGGAATTGCTTTTCCGTCTTCGCGGATAACCTGCATTTTTCCGTTTACTTTGATACCGCCAATGGTGTCATAACCTGCACAGAAAACACGCATTGCATAGAACGGACCTTTGCGTACCGGGCGGAGATATTTTGCATCTTTTCCGAACTCTTCATCCTCGCCATTATCACAATATCCGTTGTAGCGATCCAGTGTTTCCTCTAAGCCTGCCTGATCGATGCCAGACTGTGCACACAGCTCCTCGATCGTATCTGTCATAAATACGTGTTTGTTGCCTTTTTCGTTGATCAGTGTCTTAAACTGTCCCGGAATATCCGTCAGTTTTTCTACCGGGAAAATGAAATACATGTAGTCCACACCATCTTCTTCCAGATGACGACGGGTATCCTCATCAAATACGATATAGCTCTCACCGTTTGGCTGATTAGCGATACCGGTGCTGATCGCCATATGGTTGTTGGAAATACTTTCATCAATGAAACGCTCGCCGTTTTTGTTTACCCAGAGATACGGCTGCTCCTGAATGGTACGTGTCTCGTTGTATACGATCCACGGAGAACTTGCCACGATGCCCGGTCCAGGAACCAGATTGTGTCCGGATACAGCGATCGCGCTCTGTGCGCCGCCAAGTTTCCATGCAAGCTTCTGTCCGTCACCGGTTTGACCGGAGTTCGGATAGCAGTTAAACAGCACATTTCCGTCACCGGAACAGTTATAATCAGTAAATGTAAATCCGGTATATTTCTTCATCATCTCACGGTCTTCCATAATTCCGCCGCTGGCAATGATGACTGCTTCACATTCCACTTCGATTTCTTCTTTTGTCTCATTATTTACAGCTTTTACGCCATTTACTTTTCCGTTCTCGTCCACCAGAATATCTGTGATCGGTGTGTTGAGCATATACTGTCCGCCACGTTTAATGATATCTTTCATGGCATTCAAACAGATCAGCGCACCGCCGTGTCCTTTTCCACGACCAGGAACCAGATAAAAATCACCATGTGCCATGATCGCCGGCGGAAATCCATCTGCATATTTCGGATTTCCGATATCCTCAAGCTCCAGTTTCTGTGTCTGGATCATCTTAATTCCAAGACGCTCAATATACTCTTTTGTTCTCCAGGAATTGTTTACATACTGACGGATCACGGATGGATTTGCGTTGTAGTTAGAATACTCATACAATAAATGAAATGCTGTATTCTGAAAATCTTTGTCATTTCGAATACTTAAGTATGCGATCGGACAGTTGGAAACTGCTCCACCCTGATACGGTTTCTTCTCAAATACCATTACTTTTTTTCCACGGGCAAGGGCTGCATCTGCTGCAGAAATTCCTGCCATACCACTTCCCATGATTACCAGATCTGTTTTTAACCTCATAAAAATAAAACCTCCTTCACCTGTTGCTCTTTTTCGAACACCTATTAAGGAGATTTTATCAATAACGCTTTTCTATTTGACCTTTCATCTGGCATAAATCATATGTATTTTCAAGAATACAATTGTGCATTTTGCACTCAGCTAAGGTATTGTTCTATCTGCATCGACAAAATATACCGCATCTTTTCCTCCGCGTCATCCAGCGAAATGCCATAGTTTTCTTCCACCGACTGAATCACATTCCGCACTGTATTTCGGTGAATTCCAAGTTCTGCTGATGTGCGTGTTGCACTGCAGTCATTTTTTAGATAACACAACACCGTTTTTCCATATGCACTATGATGCTCCCGATCATACTTTGCCACCTCACGATAAAACTCCGACTGCATCGCCCTCGGATTCATTTCATCTTCCATCCTTGAAAACAGATGATACATCACCACATCCTTATACTGATAGATCACCTGCTCCTTTGTTTTCTGCAAAACATTCTCATTCCATGACAAAGTAAACACCGCCTGTGTGTACGCATCCCGCAGACACCTTAACTCATTAAAAATATTGCTGATCCCGATGCGGTACTGATACTGCTCCAGAAGCTGCCGCAGAATCCCAAGCTCCTTTTCATTGAAAAACACTTCCTGATGCAACGGTACTTTGCTGTATTTCAGCAGACAAATATGTTTCTCATACAAAAACGGTTTGATCTCCCAGGACTGCCGCTCCAACAGACGCGCCAGAAACTTCAGCGGCACATTTTCCTGATTGGAAAAATCAAGAATTCCCAGAGCAAAATAGCCGGTTTCTTCCAGTCCGTCGATCATATTTACCTGCTCCGTGATACGGTCCTCTGGAATTTCTGCCGTTCCAAGCAGGTTTGCCAGAAATGTCTCATACATCATCCGACCATGTCTCTGATTTTCATAATTGCGCTGCAAATAAAAAGACATATTTTTCATAAACATGCGGACCAGATCCAGATATCCATCTTCCGGTGAATGATCCCCACAGAAAAAAGAGGTATAGCCAAGCAGCGTCTGTCCGCTGAAAAACTGCAGATAAATATTCGTGCCAGCGTTTTCCGCTGACGGCGCGATCAACATTTCTCCTTCCCGTATCTGGGAAAAAATCTGCTTTTTCTTCAGCTGCTCCATGGTATGTGCATCCGTATATCCCTGCTGCACGGTTTCCCAAAAGGTCTTGTAATGAGATTCGCAATGCTTTGTATATGCCAGCACATCGAAACTTGCATCAAATACGATCATCGGATATTCCAGAACCGGCTCACTGATATCGATCAGCTCCTGCACGTCCTTTCCTTCCAGCGCCGCAATGTGCATATTTTTGTCCCATTCAACCAGGCGGTAAAAAATTTCCACCAGTGCATTCATGACTTCCGGCACTGATTTTTCCGTCTCGATACAGATCAGATTATTATGAAACTGTCTCCATTTTTTTCGCTGCTCCTGATTTTTCTGACCGGCTTCCTTTTGTGAAAAAATCACCAGCATACATACCGTTTGCGATAATATCTGCGTTTTCTCCGGAATATGCGCGCCATCATATAAATACAAATACTCATCGCTCAGATCTTTCCGTTCCGGAATCCAGTGTTTGATTCCTGCAAATTGCTGTTCCGTCTTTGTTTCCCCTAAAATGGTGATTCCCATATCCCGGATAAAATACAGAAGCATATTTTTCGTAATTGTCATGACAAATCCCCCATCATTTTCTGCAATTTCTTCAACTGCCCGGATATATGTTTTGGGTTATACACCAGGTTTAAAGAAATCGGCATTGCATCGGCGATCGGTATCAAAATCAGGTTTTCCAACGATGCGGCACAGTAATCCCGCGCGATAAACGCCACTCCGCGATTCGCCCGCACCAGCGATACAACCGTTTCCATATTTGGCAGATATTCGATCCTGTTGTGATAATCTCGATGACTTCCATGTAGGAAAAATGGCAGCAACGCATGCTGTACCGGTGCTTCCTGCTCACTCAGATACAAAAGTGTTTCGTTGGAAATATCATGGAAAGAAATCTGTTCATAATCCGCATATTTATGTCCCTTCGGAACTGCCAGTGAAAGCTGTGCTTCATGCAACGTCTGCATTTGCAAAGGTTCCGGACAGGTGGTCGTCGTTGCCAGAATGATTCCCGCATCAATTTTTCCATTTAATAAGTCAGAAAAAATCTGACTTGGCAGACTTCCGGTCAGCTTCAGATCAATTTCCGGATACCGGCTCTGAAACTGCGCCAACACGTCTGCCACATGATAATTCAATGCCCCCGGCATGTGGCACAAATGAAGATCATTTTCCGATACATTTCCTGCTGCCCGCACCCGCTGCAAAAGTTCCTCCCGCTTGTTAAACAGTTCATTTGTCTCTGACAGCAATACTTCCCCCGCATACGTTAGTTTCAGAGAATGTTTTGTCCGGTCAAACAGACTGACACCCAGTTCCGCCTCAAGCTGGCTGATCTGTTTGCTCAGTGCCGGTTGACTGATAAAAAGCTCCTTCGCCGCCTTTGAAATATTCAAATGTTTTACTACTACCAGAAAATATTCTAATGTTTTTGTGGTCATGTGCTTCTCCTTTTAGATTCAAGTCGAACGCACGTGAGACTTGGTGCGTGATTCTGGTCAGCGAAAGCTGACATATTCTTCTCAGAATCACTGCACATCTACACTTCGTTCCGGTCGGCGCAAACCAATTGTCTCCCAGACAATGTGCGCCCCCGCGGAGCGTTTATCTCAGTCGGAGATTGTACTCCCACTGAGAAAGACTTGTTATTACTCACCACTTGCAGAAGTGGGAGTCTTCTCGACTGAGATAAAACAGCACTTCCTTTGTCCCTATATATGCGAATGCTACTTCATAACAATATGATCATCATTTACATATACAGAACAGGTAAACTAAAAATAGTATAACATAAAAGTTATATCTATATCTAATTAAATAGTGTCTTTTTATCTTATTATCAGTTACAATAAAACCATCACAAAACGAAGCATTTTATATAAGGAGGAGGATTTTAACATGAGCAAACCAGGCGTTAAAGTTGGAGTTTCCGAAGAAGAGAAAAAACTTTCTTACTACAAATATTTTGAGCAGGATTTAGCTCCTGTACCAGCTGAGAAAATCACTATTTTACAGGGTGGACCGATCGTCCCGGAAAAATGTATTCCATTTGAGGAGAGAAATAAATTCTTAAAAGGGGAAGCTGATGAATATGCAAACATCGGTTACGGTGTTGCTGCTAACGGAACAGGTCTTGTATGTAATACCACTTACATGCCGGGCGTTACAGGCGAAATGCTTGACTGGTGGTTCCCATGGCATTCCGTAGGATCTGACCTGCGTTACAAAATCTGGGATCCGGAAGATCACTATTTTGCAAGAGCATATCCGGCATCTTACGTTGTAGATCCGAACGTACCAATGAACCAGAAAACATGGGGCGTTGATCACTACATCATGGAGGATGTTGGACCGGGACCTGAGTTCTTACAGCTTTGCTTCAAGAGACCGGCAGATCTTGGCTATGATGAGAGCATCCTTGGTACAGAAAACTGTGAATCTATGGTCTGTGCAGTTGGAAAAAGCAGCTGTGCAGCTGTCATGACGCACAAGTGGCATCCATACAAAAACGGTGTATTATTTGAGTCCCGTTTCTGGATCGGATACCGCATGGATGAAGACGGAAATGTTGTAAAAGCAATTCCGGAAGGCGTATCTATCCCTCCAATCGTACCACAGGGATTATTCGCACACAACATCAAAGAGTTTACAAACCTGGCAGCAATTCTGCCAACCTTATATGAGGAAGAGAAAGATACTTTCTAAATACATATAGTATAAATACTTTTAACTTCAGACTAATACCAAAAATACACGTGGACTGATTGCAATAAGTCAATTCACGTGTATTTTTATACCCATTTTTACTTTTAGTAAATTCAAATCCATTGCATATGAGATTTTTCACACTATCCTGAATCAACATATGCCAGTGTATTTATTCAAAATATTTACTGCCAGTTTACTTTATCAATTCCACCAATTCCTGCAATCCCGCCGGTGTCTGCGCCATCGCCTTCACCGACTGTCCTGCCATCGCATCTGCATCCGCTTCCGTTACCGTCAATGTCGTACTTCCATCCGAATTTTCTGCTCCATCCACACTATACTCAAAGCTGACATAACCCAGATTATCCGTCACCGCGATCAGCAGACAACCAAGCTGTTTCATCTCCTGCTGCAGCCGTTCCACATTGTCAGATGAAGAAATCTGCACATTCAAAAACGTCCATCCATAAGGTTCCTTAGAAGTCTGCAACTGTGTGCCATAAGAAAGTAACGCACCATCATTGATTCCAAGTACCGCTCTGGCAGCCTGCACAGACCGTCCATCCGCAGAAGTATCTCCCACATATGGATTTCTGCTCTGGTACAAATCTGAAACAGTTCCGTCAATCGACACTCCATCATCCCACAAAATCCGATTTTCCAAAACAACCTGTTTTACGTCTTCAGAACTCTGATAATCCACCTGAAACTCATTGGTATGAAACGATGACTTTCTGGTTTCCCGCAAAGATACCGTCACAATGCCATCCTTCTCCTGAAACGCCACATCTGATACACCTTTTGTTGTATCAAGCAGTAACCCTTGCACGGACACGTTATGATCCTCAACGACCACATCTGCCTGCACGAACTCCGCCTGCTCTACCTTCTGCCCAATGACATACACTTTACTCCAAAGTCCCACACCAACCGCAATTGCGAA
The DNA here is from genome assembly GCF_003481835.1 of Roseburia sp. OM02-15. Taxonomy (NCBI): domain Bacteria; kingdom Bacillati; phylum Bacillota; class Clostridia; order Lachnospirales; family Lachnospiraceae; genus Roseburia; species Roseburia sp. OM02-15. The sequence goes on along the minus strand of NZ_QULX01000016.1, from coordinate 14,092 downwards.
AATCAGAACTGCTGTCAAAATCCGCATCCGGTTTTTGCTTCGAATCTTTTTCAGATAATCTATTTCTGATAAATTCTTGGAATCAGCCTTCTGCCCCTCATTTATATCAGACACATTCTCTCCATTCATTGGTTCTTGCATCTCACGATATAATTTTCGGCAGCTTTCGCATGTTTTCAAATGTTGTTCCACCGCCTGATTACTCACATCACTTGTCAGTCCATCCACATAAGACGGAAGCAGATCCTGCACAACTTCACACGTCAGATCATTTTTCATGCCATTTCATCTCCCTTCCAAAACATCTTTATTTCCACTTTTCTTATCTTCCTGTCATTATTTCTATCAAAAAACACACTTACATTTCTGCCTGCATCCATTCAACCTTCTCTCACACTTACGTTTCATCCATTTCTAATTGATGCTTAAGATTTGTGCGCGCCCGGAAAAAAGTCACCCGCGCCCAGTTCTCCGTTTTTCCCATAACCTCACCGATCTCCCGAAAAGACAGATTTCCAAACATCCTCAGATACAACACTTCCCTGCCCGGCTCTGGAAACGCATGCAGTTTTTTCAATAACTCCACCTGCCCAATCTGCTGCAGCACTTCCTGCTCCGCCGACACGGTATTTCCTGTCACGCCCACTCCGTCAGACATCAGATCCACATCCGGATCAACCTGCAGCCGCGCATGTTTTTTCGCATAAGCAAAATACTGATTTTTCGCAATGGCGCACAGCCACGTTGTGATCTTGCAGCTTTCATCAAAACGGTCAATACTTCGTACCGCCTGATAAAACGTTTCCTGCGTCAGTTCTTCCGCCAGATCCGCATCATGCGTCAATGACATCAGATATTTAAACACCGTCTGCGCATGCTGACGGTATACAGCATCCATATCCTGCACCTGCGTTTCCCCTCCTTTCCGCCAACGTTATTTTGTTTCTTAAATACACTCCATATCTTAACCGTTTCAACCAGCATTAAAAAAACTTACTTAAACAACCTGTATTTTTGTTGTTCTATCTATTAATAGCCGTTTTCCCACTTTCGTTACAGCATATTTCCGTTTTTCTAATTGTATTTTACAGATTATTAAATGTCCGTTCAACCTGTAAACCATAAAAATGCCGCGTGGCTTTCTATTAAAGGAAAACCATGCGGCACTTATTTTGCTTCTTCCTGTTTGGAAGGGGTTCTATTACCGGATATGGAAAAATCTCCATTTCCTGTAATCAGTTTTTTTCATTATGTACTTACGCTGCTTATGCAAGACCTGGGAAAATTGTCAGGATCAATGCAACAACCAGAGCAGTAATTGTTGTATTTAATACAGTTGTGATAAATACATATTTGTAAGAATCTTTGATCTCAACTTCTGCAATACCTGTAGCGATGATATATCCCGGGTTTGTCGGTAATGTATCAAGTGTCTGAGATGCAAATACGGATACACGGTGCAGAGCACTCATGTTGATACCCATGCTTGCGAATGTCTCTGACATGTACGGTAATGTAGCGGACAGACCTGCAGGACCTGATCCGGATGCACCAGTCAGTAATGCGATTGCAAGTACTACCTTGAATAATGCCGGACCACCCATGTTTAATAATCCGTTTGTCAGTACCGGGAATGCCGGAGATGCTGCTACGACACCACCGATAGCTCCAAGTAAACCAACCTGAAGAACCAGCATAGTTGTCTGCTCTCCAACCGGTTTGATCAGTTCTTTCAGTCCTGAGAATTTTCCATAATATGGGAAGAAGAAAATCAGGGAAAGAATGATGTTGAGCATCATACTTACTAAAATGTTCCATCCAAGTCCGTTAAAGCAGATCAGTGTTACTGCGATCGGGATAATGGAAAGTAACCAGTGCGGTGTTTTCTGTCCCTCCGGACGTTTTGGTGCGTTTGGTGCAACGTCGTATACGTGTCCTTTTGCGATTTCTTTTTTAGAGATAATGTTCATCATAACGATGTTCAGGATCAGGACAACTGCGCCACCGATAAATCCAGGAACTGCTGCTGCCATCGGAGATGTACCAAGCATCTGTACAGCGATAACGTTCTGGTCGGATGTAGTACCCGGCATAGAGCATGCTGCAGTTGCAAGTGCTCCTAAAACAACACCAGGGCCCATAGCTCTTGGCATTTTTGCTTTTTCAAACAAGTCCATAGCGATCGGGAATAAAATGAACATCAGTACAACCGGGTTCATTCCACTGTAAGCAAGTACAGTACCGATTACATAAATTGTAAGGATAGCAAGAATCGGTTTCATAACAACCTGCTGACCTGCGGCAGCCTGTTTTCTTGCTTTGATTGTGAATAAATCATATAATGCGTTTGCGATGGATAATGCAGCACCACTTGCGTTATATAATGCAGCGATAACACATCCCATCAATACCGGACCAAGCATTGCTGTAACATAGTTACATACGCTTGGCAGCATAGTGTCTGTAAATGTTGTCAACAGGTTCATTCCGTTGAACAACGCGATCAGCAGTGCACATAACGGTGCAAGAATAATTGTGCTGATTCCTTTGTATGCGCCGTAGATCAAAACAGCGACACCAACAATAATGCCTATAATACCTAATGCAGCCATTTCTCATTCTCCTCCTTTGTCTGAGTATTTTTATGACTATACTTAGTATAAAATATAAACATTCTATAATCAAATACTAAAAATTTTATTAAATCATATCAATTTTGATATACAACATTTCTGTACATTCCTCACATGCAGAACATTTTCTTGAAATCATCACGCTCACAGGGAAACAGCATATTTTTCTACAAATCTACACGATTACTACCTGCTGCTCCGGTTCACCGGCGTCTTCCCATCAAACACGAAAAACTGGTAATCCGTCACTTTCTGTCCCTCCTGCCACTGGTAAGAGCTCTGAATACCTTTCAACTGCTTGGAATTATAAAACCAGTCAACCACTTCCTGATTGCCAATAAACTCCTTATAATTCTCACTGGTAATGCCAAATTCCTCATAACACTGACAGATCGCCATTACCGAATCATAATAATCTGCCACCGGATTCGACACCTGCTCCGTCCCATGACGGGCGATCCGATAATCCTGCAGCAATTGCTGCCAGTCTTTTCCCTGATAAACCGGATCAAATTTATTCCAGATAGAAATGCCATCCAGCATATTTCCTGCCACATCAAACAATTCACTGCCATACGCGGAAAAAGAAGTAGAAATCTGCCGACCTTCCTCCACTCCATGACTTCTGAGTTTCAACAGAATATTTCCGGTTTCCTTGCCACGCACCAGAAAAATATATCCGTCCGCCCCCTGATTCAATGCCTGAATGGCATAATAGGCATAATCCTTATCACTGGCTCCCTGCCTGATATCCACGATCTTCAAAAGATGCAGTCCCATATCCTCCAGACGATCCTGCAAAAGTTCCGTCGTATTTTCCTGAGACTCATCCTCCGACATGGTAAAAAGCACCACATTTTTGATATCCGGATTTGCCTGTGACCATACCCGCACTTCCTCCAGATCGCCTGCCTCCGAATCGCTCATATAAGAGATTCCATGCGGTGCCATGGTATTTCTGGATTCCGCAAAAGAATATGCCGCAATATTAATAGTCTGATTACGCTCCACATTTTTTGCAATATACGCGGTCTCCGGCGCATCCATTGGTCCAAGAACCAGAAAAGAAGCCCGGCTTGCACCCTGAAAAAGACTCAGCGCTTTACTTTTCTCTGAATTGGTATTTTCCGAAATGATCTGGACCTTACAGCCATTCACGCCGCCATTTTCATTCACTTTATCTGCCGCATATTCTGCTGCCCACAAGGCAGATTTTCCCAGAGAACGGTACTCTCCGCTCTCCTGAGACAGAACCACCACCGGCAGATACCCGTTTTCCAGAGACTGATTAATTTTTTCTTCAAAGGCACTTGCCTGCAGATCGCGCTGCAGGGCGGTACGTGATAATACCACCAGAAACACGATCACAACAATTGCCTGCCACACTCTATTTTTCATCGTACGCCTCCAGCATAAACCAGAAACAGGTTCCTTTATTCGGCGTGCTCTCCACACCAAACGGCGCATGATGCAGTTTCAGGATCTCACTTGCAATATTCAAGCCCACACCCATGCCGCATTTTTCCCGTTCATTCGGTTTTACCTGATAAAACCGGTTCCAGATATACGGAAGTTTGTCCGGTTCGATTCCGATTCCATAATCAATGACTTCCACCCGGACGCTGCCCTGATACCGCCGGATCAGAATTCGTGCCTCCGTTTTATCTCCGGAATATTTTACCGCATTGGAAGCAAAATTGTAGATCACCCGGTAGATCAGACGACGATCTGCCTGCACCTGCACATCCTCCATGCATTCCAGTTTAAAATGAAACTCCGGTCGGTTTGCACAGACACTGGATAACACTTCCTCTGCCACGCCGCGAATCGAAAATACCGTTTCTTCCATTTCCATCGTTCCGGACTGCAATTTTGCCAGATCCAAAGTATCACTGATAAAGTTTGTCAGTCGATCCGTCTCATCCAGAATCATCCGCACATGTTCTTCCCTTTTCTCCGGAATTTCCCCGGAAAAGGCTTCCAGCATTTCCGCATACATGCGAATTACTGTTAATGGTGTTTTCATATCATGACTGACATTTGCCACAAAATCCCGTCGCAGGGATTCCGTTTTATTAAATTCCTGTTCCGCCTGTTCCAGTGTATCTGCAAGCTGTCTGGCTTCCACCGGACCTTCCCGGACAAACACAGTTTTATAATCACCTGCTGCCATCTGTTGTGCACTCTTATTCAGATGCTGAAATGGTCGCGAAAAATGTATTGCCAGACAGATAGACAGAATCGATGCCAGAATCAGCACCGTCACTGTCACCAGCAAATACCGACTGGTCAGAAGCCGCATCAGTGCATCCACATCTGCCAGTGATTTGCTCACCACCAGCACTTCTCTGGCGCCGTCAATATTTGCCAGCACCACTGCCTGAACCACCCAATTCGATATCCTGACATCATCTTTTACATAATACTGACAGATTCCATCCGACTCATCCAACCGCTGAAACAGCGTCTCATCTACAATATCATCCTGCTGCGGCGCCGCATTTTCTCCCTGATTGTTTACCGACAGCAACACCTGCATATCTTTTTCCGATACGATCTGAACAAAATAATCATTCGTCTTCGCCAAAAAAGCGATATTTGCCTCAAAATCTTCCTGATCGTACATATCCCAGATAGACTGTGCGGCCGCTTTCAGGTCATTTTCTGCCTGTTCCTGATATTTTCCCTGTACCGAAAAATGTAACACCATCCAGAACATGATCGCCATTGCGCCTGCAAGTCCCATAAATCCAACCCACAGACCAAACATCATCTTATGTTTCTTTCTGATCAGCTTCAAATTTATATCCTGCCCCTCTGTATGTTACAATGTAGGTGCGATGTTCCCCTAAGGCATGCCGCAGCATCTTGATCTGTGCATCCACCGTCCGGTCATCTCCCATGAAATCAAATCCCCACACTTTTTCCAGTAACGCGTCTCTAGAAAAAACAATGCCTCTGTTTCTCACCAGAAAAAACAGCAGATCATACTCCTTGGGGCGTAGTTCCACACGCACACCATCCACAAAAACTTCCCTCGCAGACACATTGACAGAAAGTCCCTCAAATTCGTATTTTTCTACTTCCTGATATGTGCCTTCCGTCTCTGTTTTCTTTTTATTTTTCTGATTCCGCTGCAAGATCACACCGATCCGCGCCACCAGTTCACGAATCGAAAATGGTTTCACCACGTAATCATCAATTCCAAGTTCAAATCCCTGTAGCTTATCATATTCCTCTCCTTTTGCGGAAAGCATCAGCGCAGGAATATCTTTGATCTCCCGGATTTTTTTATATGCTTCGTATCCGTCCATCTCCGGCATCATAATATCCATGATAATGACGTCAAAATCCTTCTGCCGGCAACGTTCCACCGCTTCTTTTCCGTTGGCAGCTTCCTCTACTTCATATCCCTGATATTCTGCAAATTCCCGGATTCCCATACGGATCGATAATTCATCATCCACCACTAAAATTTTCGCCATTGTCCCACCCCCATGATACTTTGTATCATAACTTTTATGCGATAATTTTGCAACTTGTAGATGCTTCTCCTGTTATCATAGCCAGCAAAATATTGAGTACCGACTGCTCCTCCGGTTGTTTCCATGCCGCCGCGATCTGTACGGAATGTTCCAACGGACAGCACTGAAATCCCTGTGTATACACATTTCTCACCCATGAATTGCAGACAGTCACCCCAAGACCATTTTCCACATTCATCAGAATCGATTCCATACTGTTTACGCTGCAGAAATTCGGCACAAATCCATACTTACTTCCAATTGTCCGGATATACTCCGCCTGCATATCTTCCCGGTCATCTGCCAGCACAAAAAATGTTTCCTTCCGAAAATCCTCCGGCTTCCAGTTCTTCTTTTTATTCCGAAACAGCGTATTCGAAAACAAGATCACTTCCGGTGCCGTATCGATCACAAATGTTTGTGCATCATAAATCTTAGCCGCACGTTCTTCTAATGTAATGATCAGATCCAGCTGACCCATCTGAAAACGTGCAGACAGCTCCTGAAGATTATAAGCTTCCAGAGACACCTTAACTCCCGGATATTCCAGACGCAGTTTTTTTAAAATCGGTTGAATATAACTTCCGATATTCCATCCGTTGACATAACCGATGCGGATCATGCCCATTTCCAGTGCTTCCAGACGCTCTACCCGCTCTTTTGCATCTGCCATGCACTGTTCCACTTTCTGAAATACATTCTGATAAATCCGTCCCGCCTCTGTCAGCGCAATATGTTTTCCACTTCTGTCAAAAAGCTGCACATTCAGTTCTTTTTCCAGACGCGCGATGTTTCTGCTCAAATTTGGCTGAGAAATATAAATTTTCTCTGCCGCTTTACAAAAACTGCCTTCTGCTGCCACCGATAAAAAACTTTGTACTAACGTGTCGTTCATCATATTTCCCCCATGCGTTTTTCGAACATTTTAAGCCCGTAAAATTTACTGTTTTCACCATAAATCTTTCCGTCAACTTTTGATGCTCCCATCATAGCAGAGAATTATGATAGCTAAATGAATTTTGAAAAATTTTTATTCCCCATCATTACCATAGTCAGAAAAAGCTCCTGCAAACGTCCACGTTTTTCCCTGATCCTCAGTCGTAAAACAGATTCCTTCCTGCTCGCCCACCTGATTGATCAGCTTAATTTTATACGTGTCACCATCTTTTTCCGGCATCATCATATACTGATAGTCGCTTGCGGAAAAATGCAGTTCCGACGCATATGGAGATAACTCCGTTGCCGAATCCAGCGGCAATGTCACCGGCTCAAAAGTCGCACCACCGTTGTAAGTCACATAAATCTGCGAATGTGCCCCGGAAGCGCCTGCCAGTCCCGCAAATCCAAACTGACTGTCGAAAAACTCCAGACCTTCTGCCACACCCATTGTCCCATCAAACGGATCTTCATTTATTTTTGTCCATGTTTTACCGCCATCTGTCGTCTGATTCAGATCATAAAACCTGCTGCCTGCAGCCGCATCGACGATTTCCAATCGCCAGCCCAGATTTTTTTCCACATAAAATTCCACAGAACCATTATTCTGATCCACATGCCATCCATCCGACAACTGCGCCTCCAGCGACTGTTCTGCCTCATGTTCCTCCGACAGTTCACTCAATGGTGTATACTGAGGCTCCATCATATAACGCACCGGTGTGATCGTATCCTCCATTCCCGGAATATAGAGAGACACTTCGTACCCGCTCATCTCTCCGCCTGCATCCAATGCAGAAAAATCTGTCTCTCCACTGACGACACCGTCACCATCCACATCTCCCGGCAAATACTCCAATCCATCACTGGTTGTAAAGGAACGAACACCATAATATAACACGCCATAGGTCACAGTTTTTCCCGATGTCGCATTAATTGCTTTCTGCCACCGACTGACATATTTCTGACAATCTGCAAAACTCAAAATACGGATCATCGGTTGCAACAAATGATCAGAATCATAAGATCCACTGGTATAGCCATCCAGATCAACTCTGATTTTGTCACTCTTGGTTGCGTCATAAGAAATCAGAAATGTTCTGTCTTTGTCATTCTTATCTCTTCCATATAAAAAGGTATTCACCTTCTGCACGGTTCCACGTTCATTAAAAATAATTTTTACGCCATCACCGGCAACGTATAATTCCTTCGGCAGATCAATCTTCTTGCCAATATCATCCAGCAATCCCTGCACACCATTGTTGAAAAAATTATCATGATCATAAGAAACATACTGAACCGTCTGCTTTTCCTGCAGCTTTTCTGCCAGCCGTCCATGTCCCGGAATCGCAGAATAAATCACACCTCCGACAGCACAGCCGCTTCCGATCAGAATGATTAACAGTGAGATCCAGAAAGAAAATCCTCTTTCCTGTGTCAGACTTCCATTTTTCTTCAAATAAGCAGTCAGCACGCTCCATATGATGATACTACAGATCAAAGCCGCTCCGATTGCTCCGATAATGATCACACTGAGCCGTCTGCCGCCATACTGACATACATGCCAGACCTGAAATAGCAGTAACAGGTAGCATACAATGTTCAATTTTCCACAAATTTTTCTTATTGCACTCACTTCAAAATCACACTCCTGCTTTTCAAAATCCCAAAAATATCTCTGTTTTCTATCCTACTAATAGATCAACATATTTTTTAATTATATATTACTTTTTGATAGCAGGAATCGCAATCTCACTTTTTGTATTATTCAAAATATCATCACACTCAAATACGCCACGCTGACCACTTACTATAATGATTTTCCATAAACCATTTATAGTAAGATACTCTCCATCTTCACATATATTTTTCTTAGAAAATTTTTATTCCTCTGTCGTATTCTCCGTCCAATTCGGATTGTAAATAGAATAACCGTTTCGACCGCCTCTCTTTGTCTCATACAGTGCCTGATCCGCATGTCGATACAGCTCAATAAACGTATTTCCGTTATCCGGTGCCAATGCCACACCAACACTGATCGTAATACTGCGGTTATCCATTTCCTCAATCTTCATTTCCGGAAGATTCTTCAACAGATTATGAATTCTCTGCTCTGCCTTGTCCCGATCAGAAATATTGCGCATTAAAATGACAAACTCATCGCCACCGATACGTCCTACAATATCATCTTCCCGGAACTGGCCCTGCAAAAATTTTCCAAGCATACTTAAGACTTTGTCACCTACAAGATGACCGTAACTGTCATTCACGCTCTTAAAATAATCTACATCCAGAATCACAAAACCATGCTGTCCAGATTCCTGCTGTAAGATTCGTTCGATAAATTTCTGTGTGTAGTCTTTGTTATACAATCCCGTCAGAGCATCACGCTGTGCTACTGCCAGTAATTTTACCTTTTCCCGATTATTTTTACGTGCAATATAAATAACTAAAATACCTACTAACACGCAAAATACCAACATGAAGATCATTTCATATTCCTGAATAAAAGCATAGGATTTCTGCGCTGCTTTGACCGGAACAATATAACAAAGCATCCAGTCATTCATTCCGATTGGCATATAAGTCATATAGTAGTCCTGTGCACTTGTATTATCCAAACCTAAGCGAATAAAACCAGATTCACTTGCAATAAAATCATCCTGCACCTGTGCCAGTGTATCTTCCTGATTTTTATTTTTCTCTGTGTAATATGTAAATAAATTATCACCATATTCAATCTGTTTTTTATTACCATTTCCATCTTCATAGGTAATAATTTTTCCCGTATGATTAACGATCAATGTATCGCCTTCACCATCAAACAGATCATCAAACAGCATATGACTTAACATTGTTACATTGTAAGAACCGCCTAAAATACCGATTATCTGCTGATTTTTATCATATACCGGCACCCCAAGAACCACTCTTGTTTCCTGATCAACACTACTCTCCAGCGGATCACTTAAGGTCTGCTGTCCATTAATTGCTTCTTTGAAATACCGTCTGTGAGAAACATTTTTTACAACACCATTGTCATAATATGCCGTTCCATCCGGTTCAATCAATGCCGTCCGCTCCAGATCTGTTGATTCATAAATATTGATCAACTTATCTAAATGCTCCTGAGTAATCAGCTCCTCATCCTGCCCCATTTCTTTTGCCAACCCATTCAAATACTGATAATGAATTGCTAAAATAGAGCTCAAATGTTCACTCTGACGTTTTACATTATTCATCATTGTTCTCTGTGAATTTTTCTCCACAGAATGCTGTACTCCGGCAAAAAATACTAAAATGCCAATTACCACCGCAATAATGAAAACACCAGTTGCCACAATATAATTTTTTAACTGCGATGTCTTTTTTCTCATATGTTTATCCTCACATCTTTGGTCTTATTAATTCCTATTTTTATAATAATACCAAATAAATAATTAACAATAAAGTTATTTATTTCAATATTTACGGTTTTTTTACACTTCTATTTAGTTAGAACATAAAAAACCTCAAAAACTTTTGATTTCTGAGGTTACTAGAGGCGACAACCAGATTCGAACTGGTGATAGAGGTGTTGCAGACCTTTGCCTTACCACTTGGCTATGTCGCCATATTTAATTAATATACTTTTTGCATTATATCATTCCCGAAGGAATAAGTCAATATGCGAAAATTCATTTCGTAAATAATTAATTACGAAAAAACTCCCCGAGTAGGGCTCGAACCTACAACAACTCGGTTAACAGCCGAGTGCTCTACCATTGAGCTATCGAGGAATAAGGTACATGATATATACCTTCAAAACTTCACACAGAAATCCGATTCATTTCAACCTTTTGGTCAAGCCCTCAAACGATTAGTAA
>NZ_QULX01000016.1:0-3123 GCF_003481835.1 Roseburia sp. OM02-15 | reverse complement strand
TCATTTCAACCTTTTGGTCAAGCCCTCAAACGATTAGTAACAGTCAGCTCCATGTGTTACCACACTTCCACCTCTGCCCTATCTACCTCGTACTCTTCAAGGGTTTTTACTCCTTTAAAAGGATGGGATATCTCATCTTGGGGGGGACTTCACGCTTAGATGCCTTCAGCGTTTATTCCTTCCGGACTTGGCTACCCGGCGATGCCATTGGCATGACAGCCGGTACACCAGTGGTCCGTCCAGCCCGGTCCTCTCGTACTAAGGCCAGCTCCCCTCAGATATCCTACGCCCGCGCCGGATAGGGACCGAACTGTCTCACGACGTTCTGAACCCAGCTCGCGTACCGCTTTAATGGGCGAACAGCCCAACCCTTGGGACCTGCTACAGCCCCAGGATGCGATGAGCCGACATCGAGGTGCCAAACCACTCCGTCGATGTGAACTCTTGGGAGTGATAAGCCTGTTATCCCCAGGGTAGCTTTTATCCGTTGAGCGATGGCAATCCCACTTTATGCCACCGGATCACTAAGTCCTACTTTCGTACCTGCTCCACCCGTCGGTGTCGCAGTCAGCCTCCCTTCTGCCTTTGCACTCTTCTAATGGTTTCCGACCATTATGAGGGAAACTTTGAGCGCCTCCGATACCCTTTCGGAGGCGACCGCCCCAGTCAAACTCCCCGCCTGGCATTGTCCCACCGCCGGATCACGGCGGCTGGTTAGAAACCCGATATTGCAAGGGTGGTATCCCAACAGCGCCTCCCCTGAGACTGGCGTCCCAGGTTCTTAAGCTCCCACCTATCCTGTACATGCAATACCAGGCTCCAGTACCAAACTGGAGTAAAGCTCCATGGGGTCTTTCCGTCCTGGCGCGGGTAACCAGCATCTTCACTGGTACTTCAATTTCACCGGGTGCATTGTCGAGACAGCGCTCAAATCATTACGCCTTTCGTGCGGGTCGGAACTTACCCGACAAGGAATTTCGCTACCTTAGGACCGTTATAGTTACGGCCGCCGTTTACTGGGGCTTGGATTCAAAGCTTCGCTTGCGCTAACCTCTCCTCTTAACCTTCCAGCACCGGGCAGGCGTCAGCCCATATACATCACCTTACGGTTTCGCATAGACCTGTGTTTTTGCTAAACAGTTGCTTGAGCCTATTCTCTGCGGCCCACTTGCGTGGGCACCCCTTCTCCCGAAGTTACGGGGTCATTTTGCCGAGTTCCTTGACAATGCTTCTCCCGCCGGCCTTAGGATTCTCTCCTCATCCACCTGTGTCGGTTTACGGTACGGGCGCATGGCAAACAATAGCGGCTTTTCTCGACAGGAGGGGGCACATGCTTCGCTACTTCATTTCGCTCCACATCACGGCTTCGTCTTATGCACAGCGGATTTGCCTGCTGTGCGACTACCTCGCTTGTACCGGACTTTCCATTTCCGGCCCATGTTTCCCTCCCGTGTCCCCACAGTTCTGTTACCATGCGGTACAGGAATATCAACCTGTTGTCCATCGGCTACGCTTTTCAGCCTGACCTTAGGTCCCGACTTTCCCAGGGCAGATCAGCTTTACCCTGGAGACCTTGGATATTCGGCCACAAGGATTCTCACCTTGTTCTCGCTACTCATTCCGGCATTCTCTCTTCTTAGCACTCCACAGCTCCTTACGGTACTGCTTCTTCGCGTTAAGAATGCTCCTCTACCAATGACTATGTCATTCCTGAGCTTCGGTGGCATGTTTTAGCCCCGGACATTTTCGGCGCAGGACCTCTCGACTAGTGAGCTGTTACGCACTCTTTGAATGAATGGCTGCTTCTGAGCCAACATCCTAGTTGTCTTAGAGATCCCACATCCTTTTCCACTTAACATGCACTTTGGGACCTTAGCTGCAGGTCTGGGCTCTTTCCCTTTTGACTATCCAACTTATCTCGTATAGTCTGACTCCCGTTCATCATCTGTATGGCATTCGGAGTTTGATATCCCTTAGTAAGCTTTGACGCCCCCTTGGGAATTCAGTGCTCTACCTCCACCAGACTAAAACGAGGCTAGCCCTAAAGCTATTTCGAGGAGAACCAGCTATCTCCGGGTTCGATTGGAATTTCTCCGCTATCCACACCTCATCGCCACCCTTTTCAACGGATGTGCGTTCGGTCCTCCATTGCCTTTTACGGCAACTTCAACCTGGACATGGATAGGTCACCCGGTTTCGGGTCTGCACACACTGACTGACGCGCCCTATTAAGGCTTGGTTTCCCTGCGGCTCCGGGACTTCATCCCTTAACCTTGCCAGTATGCACAACTCGCCGGACCGTTCTACAAAAAGTACGCCGTCGGGCATATAAAGCCCTTCGACAGTTTGTAAACACAGGGTTTCAGGTTCTCTTTCACTCCCCTCCCGGGGTCCTTTTCACCTTTCCTTCACAGTACTATGCGCTATCGGTCACTAAGTAGTATTTAGCCTTACGGGGTGGTCCCCGCTCCTTCCATCAAGGTTCCACGTGTCTCGATGTACTCTGGATACTGCCATGCTGAATCACTTTTCGCTTACGGGGCTTTCACCCTCTCCGGCTGGCTTTCCCAAAACCATTCTGCTAAGCTCTTCAGATCAATTATGCAGTCCGAACCCCATGGTGCACGCACCATGGTTTGGGCTCTTCCGCGTTCGCTCGCCGCTACTTACGGAATCGATTGTTTCTTTCTCTTCCTCCGGCTACTTAGATGTTTCAGTTCACCGGGTTCCCCTCCATACGTTATGGATTGGCGTATGGATACATGAGGTGTTCTCATGTGGGTTTCCCCATTCAGAAATCTGCGGGTCAATGGATATTTGCTCCTTACCGCAGCTTATCGCAGCTTATCACGTCTTTCATCGGCTCTTAGTGCCAAGGCATCCACCCTGCGCTCTTCTTCGCTTGACCTCTGCATAAGATTTTCATCTTACGGTCTGATAACAGTTCGTATATAGCGTTATACTCTGTTATCGCTTTGTTGAAATTGAATTCATTTAAATCAATTAAATTGAGTTATTTGCATTTAATCTCGGATGTCTTGATATATCTGAGGTGTCACATCTTTCGATGTTCCACTTCTTTTAGATCAATCACTTATCTGTATGAAGTTTTCAAGGTACATA
>NZ_QULX01000015.1:0-78854 GCF_003481835.1 Roseburia sp. OM02-15 | reverse complement strand
CCTCTGTGCGGGCTACTTTTATATCAAGAGTTCTCCAAAGGAGAACTTTCCTATAAAGTAAAAAATCCCCGGCAGGATTTTTACGTCCTGCCGGGGATCCACTCAGGGAGAGTTCATTTATTTCAGATATTATGATCTGATTTTAACCTTCAATAGAGATGAATTTGTTTTTCTCTTCTACCGCTTTCTGCTCCTTTTTCGGAACAGTGAAGCTTAAGATACCATTTTCATATTTCGGATGGATATCCTCAACGTCAACGTGCTCACCAACATAGAAGCTTCTGCTCATGCCGCCTGCATAACGCTCACGTCTTACATATTTTTTCTCCTTGTTCTCCTCGTCTTTGTCAAGACCTTTTGCTGCGCTGACGGTTAATGTACCGTTTTCCAGTTTCATTGTGATCTCGTCTTTCTTGAAGCCCGGGAGATCGATATCTACTTCATATCCGTTCTCGGTATCTTTGACATCTGTCTTCATCAGATTCTTTGCATGTTTTCCATACAAAGCTTTCTCAATATTTGCACTGTCTGTAAAATCCGGAAATGCAAAGTCGTTCATAAAATCATCAAATAAGTTTTCTCCAAAAATTCTAGGCATCATCATAAGTCATTACTCCTTTCAGTAATTAAATATATTTTCTGCACATTCGGAGAATCCGAAGTGTTGATTGCTTGAGCAATTGGATTTGAGATCCTTGGAACTTTTCTTCATTCCTTTTATCTCTCTTCCTTTGTTCTAGTTGTACTATATCACTTATTATTAGCCACGTCAAGCCTTGAGTGCTAAAAAACTATGAAAATTTTGTGAACTTTTTGGAATTATTCATCCATATACAATTCTTTTATGATTTTTTCAAATTTAATGCATGCCGAATTTCTTAATTTCTTCCATGCAATCAAATGATAAATATTGGCAACCTCATCTTCTATCGGAAATGTAACAATATTCGGATAATAAAATGCAGTTTCAAGCGCGGCTGGCAAAATCGAAATTCCAATTCCTGCATTTATCGATAATGGTACCAATTCCACACGATTATAATAATTTACAATATTCGGTTCAAATTCCTTGTTGTGACAGATTTCTTTTACCTGTGCAGACAACACCGTATCACTTGGATTCACGGAAACAAACGGATGACAGCTAATGGTACTCCAATCATTCAAATCTATGGTTTCTGCAATATTCTTATTCACAAACAATTTTAACTCTGTATGTTTTGTAATAACACTGCTATACCCTTTTGCCCCGGCAAACATTTTATTTGCCCCAAAATAAAAATCATATTCATCATCCACAAATGCCTTAATAAACGAATATCCCTCCATCTGATCTATCACAACCTGAAGTTGCGGATATTCATCCGATAAAATACTGATGCAGTTACTCAATTCTTCACTGAGTGTCGGAATCGCGGCAATTTTTATAAATCCGGTCCGCCCATGCCCATATTTTGAAATAATGTTCCGGACACGATATTCCATATTTACAATATTCATCGCATAATGCAAAAACATAATTCCTTCTTCTGTAAGAGAAACGGTATGCCCTTCCCGATAAAGCAGAGATGCCCCCAGTTCTTCTTCCAACATTTTTATTTTATGGCTTACTGCCGGCTGCGTAAGATAGTATTTTTTAGCTGTCTGTGAAAAATTTAAGGTGTGTGCCACTGAAATAAATAATTCAAGCTGTCTTGTATCCATTCAAATATCCCCCATAAACAAAATGATTTCTAAGATAGATTATACCATGAACAAAAGCAGTTCATGATCGACATTCGCCGTACGTCAATCATGCCAACATGTTGACTCTCTTGCGCTCATTATATCCTAGAAATCATTTCTTCTAAACATTATTTTGCCGGATTTTCGACAAACACTTCAATTAAATATGGTTTATCCAGAAACATTCCGTATTTAACAGCAGCTTCTATTTCTTCCGGTTCATAAATCTGAACCCCTTCTACTCCCATTGATTCTGCCATCTGTTTAAAATTCAAGCGTGGATGATCTATTTCCATACCGACATGTCTCTCATTTAACAGATAGTCACCCAGAATGCGCTTTCTCACATTTTTGACCTGTCTGTATGTTCCATTATTTGTAATGATCATTGTAACCGGAATATTATAATGCGCCGCAGTCCAAAATGTCTGCATGGACCACGCTGCACTTCCATCACCCGAAACAAGAATTACATTTTTCTCCGGATATGCCATTTTCACACCCAATGCTCCCGGCAATCCAAATCCAATACTTCCGCCATTTCGCGGTCTGTAGAAAGAAGTTTCATCTCCTAACGGAACAATCTTTCTTAATAATGCAGAAGATGACCAGCTGTCATCAACAATGCAGACAGATTCATTTACTGCATTTTTTATCGCATTCATCAATGCAGAAACTGCAATTGGTTTGTTGTCTTTTTCAGAGTCAATGCGACAATTCAATGCAGTGGTTTCTGCCTCTTTCTCTTTTTTTATAATTTCTGTTCGCAAAGCTGCCTTTTCCTGAAGATCTTTTTTTGATTGTAATGCAAGATTCAGCTCCGCTAAAATCTCTTTTATATCTCCCTGAATTCCGCAGTCTACCGGGAAATTTTTTCCTATTTCCCAGGGATCTTCATCAATCTGGATGAATATATTCTCCTTTAACGGCATTACTATATCTGACGGAAATGCGTCATTAAACATCTGGCATCCGATTCCAACCACAACATCCGCTTTTTGCAATACGGCTTTCATTTCCGGTGAAGTAGAATCGATATCTCCTTGATACAATGGATGGTTCACTGGGAAATTGACATCTCCCATCCAGATCTGATATACGGCAGCACCGATTTTTTCTGCAAATTCAACCGTTTCTTTCAATGCTCTTGATCTGGCAACCCCTTCCTGGACAAACATAACCGGATGTTCTGCTTTTTCAAGTAATTCACATGCATACATTATCATTTCCTGGCTTCCTCTGCCCGCTTTATAGTCCAATTTTGGAAGCGGTTTTGCCTCATATTCCAATTCCTGCGTCATCAGATCGTATGGAATAGAAACCACCACCGGTCCCATTGGTTTCTGCATTGCCATTTTAAATGCTCTGTGCATTGCGATCGGGATTTCCTCAGCTGTATGTATCTCTGTTGCCCATTTTGCAATCGGTTTTGCCATGCCAACGATATCTCCTGATAACTGTGGATCTTTTCCAAGAAGTGAAGTGGTATTCTGACCAACAGTGATAACAAGAGGTACTTTTCCGTATTTGCAGTTCAATAAAAGCGGCATTGCAGCTGCCATTCCTGGACCGGTATGCAGATTTAACACTGCCGGTTTATTCTTTGCCCTTGCATATCCTTCTGCCGCACCTACGCAGACCATTTCATTTAATCCGAGTATATATTGGATTTCCGGCGTGGCTTCTATGCCTTCCATAAAATGGATCTCTGTAGCTCCCGGAATTCCAAACACATACTCCACCTGATATTCTTTTAAAATATCCATCATAACTTCATTTCCAAGCTTCCGCGCCATATTAATCTCCTTTTCATTTTCAGGGTGTATATGAAAAATATACACCCTGACTGCGATTAGTTATTACCTTTTATTATATTTCAGCATATTACCGTAACATCACAACCTGCTGTTCGTAACTTTTCCATGAACTCTGCACGGATTTTGATCCTTCGATCCACATTGCTGTATCCGGATATTTACTATACTCTACCGGAAGGATCATTCCTCTCAAAAATGCCGCCGGCTTGTCACCATATGTAGTAGATACAATCGGATAAGAGCCTTCCTCATACCAGCAGTCTCCATGTTTTTCACTGTCAGAAGATTCACCAATTGCCCCTCTGACATGTAAATTTCCTTCCAGCAGACACCGAATACCAGAACCCGGATGAGAATGTAAACCGGTTGAGCCAAGATTGTCATAAATACAATCCAGTCTGAATAACCAATTTGTTCTCGGTGACAGGTCAAACATACGCACTCTGCGCTCAATTTTCAAAATACTCGTGATGTCCTGTCCTTTCAGGAATGCATTCGGCTCAGCAGTCCGTGTGAGTTCAAATCTCCAGATCACAGCATCTTCACACTCTGCTTTTATCAGTCCAAGATCTGCAAAATATCTGGCATGATCTGCCTCAATTTTCTCTCCATTTAACGTAACAGATCCACTTACCACATAAACAATCGAATGCTGTGATTTAACCTGTTCAGATACAGCTCCTCTTAAAATTTTATCTTCATATAATCTCAGTGAATACATCCTTGTTTCTCCTTCCTAATTTCATCTATTTTTTATACTCCGAGTACAAGATTTCCTAACGGGTACATTAACAATGCAAGTACCACACAACTGATCACAGTCATTACAAGTCCGTTTAAAAATACTTTTTTTCCTTCACACCATTCATCCGAATAAGCAATTCCAATCGGTACAAATGCCGGTGGAATCGTGTATGCCAGATTTGCTCCAATGCAAATTGCTACAACAAATAAAAATGGATTTATTCCGGCATCAAGTGCGATTGGAACGGTTACTGATACAAGAATAATACCTACCGGAATATTATTAGCAATATTAGTAATGATACAACTTAATACTGCAATCAGTCCCACAAGGATAAATGCACTCTTTCCTGCCGTCAACGGTACAATTACAGATGCGATAAATGCACCGATACCCGTTGTTTCTTCTCCCATTGCACCTGCGATCATCAAAATGCCTGCAAGAAATACGATGGAAAGCCAGTCCACTTTTTTGAAAGCTGACTTCAGATCCAGAATCGGTTCTCCATCAATTCTGAAAATAGCAAGAAATACGATAGCAAAGAACAATGGTGTTGTCGCTGTCAATCTGTCAAGCAAAAGAAATGCTGCTGATTCAGGTGCCAGGAAAGATAAAAATCCCGGAACAAGCCAGAAAACTAATACGATCAGGCTTACTACAGCTACAATTTTTTCTTTTTTCTCCATTTTACCCGGACATTTACTCTCTAATAAAGAAAAATCTACCGTATCAAAATGCGAAATATCCGGTTTAACCACAAATCGGAACCAAAGTAACATTCCAATCCAGATAATCAATCCGATTGGAATTCCAATCAGCATATACCCCAATATATTTGCCGGTTGCCCTGTGATTCCAGAATATACTCCCATAAATAAAATACTTGAAGTGTGGCAGATTGGTGTCATCGCAAATGCCAGAATAACAGTAAAGGTAATTGCTATAACCATGTATTTTGGCCATTTATCACCTTTTTTAAATCCAAGCATATCAAAGATTTCATGAACGATACCAAGCATAAAGAACTCTGCTGCAACACAATCCATAAATAAGGAAATAACCATTGTTGCTGCCAGGATCATAAAACTGAACATCCACGCATTTGTTCTGGCAGATTTGCTGGTAATGAATTTCATTACAATTCTTTTTATGATTCCAGATTCTTCCAACGCTACACAAAGGATCAGACATCCCAGTGCAAACACCACGATCCAGTTTCCAAAGGACTGAGCTCCTGCCTCATAAATACCATTGATCTGCCATGAATTCGGATATATTTCTTTCGCCCGCAGACCAAACAGTATGATTGCAAGAAATGTCGGCCACATCATGTCAACAAAAGACCACAGAAAAATCAGTCCAAGCAGTTGACCAATAACCATCATACCCGCAGAAGTAATCGGGGCAGGAGCCGGAATCAAAGGGAAAAGAATCATTATCAGGATTCCTATTAGAGATTTCACGTAATATGACCAACTATGTTTCTTCTGAATACCTTCCATTTGTTTACCCTCTCTACTATAAGTTTTTAAAGTGTGTATTCTGTTTATTCAGTTATTTAAAAGATATATCTTTGTTGTATTTATTTTATCATTCAGGTTATTAATAGTAAAATTGCGTTTTTATTCACTTCGATAAAAAACTTTTATTGAGAATTTTTTTTAAAAAAAGACGTAAGCCATATTTCTGTGACTCACGCCTTTTTCAATTTCAATTTTCTACTCAAATATTAACCAGTTGTCTATCCATTTTCTATTTTAGACAGCTCCAATCAGCAATCCGATCAGATGTACGATTAATGCCGCAATCCATGCGATCACACACTGCCAGATGACCACGCCAACTGCCCATTTTGCTCCAAGCTCCCGCTTAATGGATGCGACAGCTGCAACGCACGGTGTATACAACAAACTGAACACCAGAATGGATGCTGCTGTCAGAGAAGAAATCATAGTTCCTATACTTCCGCCAAACAGTACTTCTAAGGTGGATACGACGCTTTCTTTTGCAATAAATCCGCTGATCAGGGAAGTACAGATCCGCCAGTCTCCCATGCCAAGTGGGCGAAAAATCGGCACCAAAATGCCGGAAATTGCAGCAAGAATACTGTCGGCAGAATCTGTGACCATATTCATATGCAGATCAAAACTCTGCAGGAACCATACCACGATCGTTGCAATAAAAATCACGGAAAAAGCACGCTGCAGGAAATCTTTTGCTTTTTCCCACAAAAGCTGTGCCACGTTTTTCGCTCCCGGCAGACGATAATTCGGCAGTTCCATAACAAATGGAACCGGTTCTCCTTTGAATAAGGTTCCTTTATAAAGGAACGCAATTAAAATCCCGACGCCAATACCAAGCAGATACAGCCCAGTCATGATGAGTCCGCCTTTTTTCGGAAAAAATGCACTGACAAAGAACGAATAAATCGGTAGTTTTGCCGTACAGCTCATAAATGGTGTCAGCAAAATCGTCATTTTTCGATCCCGCTCACTAGTCAGCGTACGCGTTGCCATAACCGCCGGAACCGTGCATCCAAATCCGATCAGCATCGGTACGATACTTCGACCGGAAAGTCCGATTTTTCGCAGCAGTTTATCCATAACGAAAGCGACTCTGGCAATGTAACCGCTGTCTTCCATCAGAGACAGGAAAAAGAACAGTGTCACGATGATCGGCAGGAAACTTAAAACGCTTCCCACTCCGGTAAAAATTCCATCAATCACAAGGCTGTGCATAGCGCTGTTTACATGTGTGGCTGCCATCGCAGCATCCACAATGGCCGACAATTTATCAATCCCAATTTCAAGCAGTGTCTGTAAACCAGCTCCGATCACATTGAATGTCAGATAAAATACAAGTGCCATGATTCCAATAAAACATGGAATTGCCGTATATTTTCCAGTCAGAATCCGGTCGATTTTCTCACTGCGGATGCGTTCTTTGCTCTCCTTTGGTTTTACAACGGTCTGCTCACACAGACGCTCGATAAAGTCAAAACGCATATCGGCTATCGCAGCGCTTCGATCAACCTCACGCTCCGTCTCCATCTGCTGTACAATATGCTCCAGCATTTCCCGCTCATTCTGATCCAGTTCCAGCTGTTCCAGGATCAATGGATCACCCTCGATTGCTTTCGTTGCCGCAAACCGCACCGGAATGGCTGCTGCCTGCGCATGATCCTCGATCAGATGAATGACTGCATGGATACAGCGGTGTACCGAACCGTTATGATCCGTCTTATCACAAAAATCCTGCCGCAATGGACGTTCCTGATATTTTGCAATATGCAGCGCATGGGTGATCAGCTCATCCACGCCCTGATTTTTAGCCGCCGAAATGGGAATCACCGGAACACCAAGCAGTGCTTCCATTCCGTTGACATCAATGGAGCCCTGATTACCAAGCACCTCATCCATCATATTCAATGCCACAACCATAGGAATATCCATCTCAAGCAGCTGCATCGTCAGATACAGATTTCGTTCAATATTTGTCGCATCCAGAATGTTGATAATTGCTTTTGGTTTCTCATTTAACACAAAATTTCTGGATACGATTTCTTCACTGCTGTAAGGAGACATAGAATAAATGCCCGGCAAATCCGTTACATCCGTCTCCGGGTGACCCTTGATGGAACCATCTTTTCGGTCAACGGTAACACCAGGGAAATTTCCAACATGCTGGTTAGAACCCGTCAGCTGATTAAATAATGTTGTCTTGCCACAGTTCTGATTACCAACTAATGCATACGTCAGTTTTGTACCTTCCGGCAGTGGATGTTCATCTTTTTTCGAATGAAACTTTCCTGTCTCGCCAATTCCCGGATGTTCAGAACCAAGTTCTTTTACCGTACGCTTATGTTCGTTGCTTCGTTTTCCGATCGGATCAATCTCAATCTGATCCGCTTCCGCCAGACGCAGCGTCAGCTCATAACCGTGAATCTGTAGTTCCATCGGATCTCCCATCGGTGCAAACTTGACTACAGTTACTTCTGCCCCCGGAATCATTCCCATATCTAAAAAGTGCTGACGCAGGGCACCTTCGCCGCCTACGGTCTTGATCACTGCACTCTTACCAATTTCCAATTCTTTTAATGTCATAATGTTTTATTTTCCTCTTATGTATTTTCACACGATAGTTCGCATGTTGTTTTTTGATAAATCTTTTTCATTATAACACTTTTTTGATATTTTTTAATCATTAAAAGCGAAGATATGCAAAAAAGGCAGAATGTAATATTTTTTATACCACATCCTGCCTTCGTTTTAGCAATCCCACCGATATTTTTTCCGTTTTCATATCATTTTTCTCTATTTTCTGCACAGTTTCAAAATTCTTGGTCGATTATACCGCTGCATAATAGCAAATAAAAGATCCATTAATGCTGACAATACTGATGTGATTAAAAACACCCAGAATGCACCAAATGCCGGAACTGTAAACAATGGAAGAAAACTGAATATCACGATCACTTCATGGCTTACTTCCGCCTGACACATAGCTCCTGCAATTTCTTCCGGTGTATGTAATCTCAGGTCAAAATAGCTCGGCTCATAAGTCGGCATCTTATTTTTCCATTGCTTTACATGTAGCTTCCGGTATAATTTTTTTTCCCACTTTTTCTGCTGATACCATTTTCGAGACAGATTTGCCCGATTGTGCATAGTATGACTGAAAACCCCCGCAACTGTATAACGCATGACAAAATGATAGCTGATCGTTCCTGCCGTGATAGCCAGTGACAGCAGCACACCGTTTTCCGTTATCCTGTATAAAATTGTAAATACGATTGTTGCCAAAACAGCAAATACCATTGTGGATTTCATTGCTTTTTTCACAGTGATCGTTTCCTTTAATTTTCTATTATTTTTCTGCAGTAAAGCGGACATTTGCAATCCACTTTTGCTACTTACTCATGAACGCAGCCTCTTTACTACCTTCGTTTATACTATCACGCAAAAAGTTTCCCCGCAAGTTCTACATGCCCTTCACCTTCCATCATTTTTTTCTCACAGATGTGGCGATCAGCTGGCACGCAGCGCCGGCGTGAATGAAAAATCCATATACTTCACTATGTAGATAGAAAAATCCGGCAATTTTTTCTCAGGGAGCGATTGCTAGCGACCGAGACAAAATTGCCGGATTTCTCTTCATAAAAGTATATTTTTTATCTACACAAGCAAGTTTTACTCCTGGATATAAGCCACAGACTCCTCACTTGCTCCAACTTTCAGTGCTGCAATATAACCCGTTCTGGTACACTGATCTACCTTACCCGGGTGAATTGCATCACCGATCACATACACACTTGCATCTCCGGCCGCTTCTTTCAACGCACTGTAATCCACAGATTTCATACCAAGTGCATACAATATAGTATCTGCCTCAAGTTCCTGAACACCATCTGCATTTTCAATCTTTACGCTGTTCGGTGTGATCTCCAGACATTTTGTTTTTGGAAGCATGGTCATATTGTTTTTCTCCATCTCCCATACCAGAGCCTCACGGTACATACCGAAGGACTCATTTGCCACACGGTCAAGCATCTCTACTACAGTTACTTCATGACCTGTTTTCTGCAGGTAAAGACCTGTCTCGCAGCCAACCAGACCACCACCGATCATGACAACTTTTTTGCCCGGCTCACAGGTTCCATCGTATACAGACATTGCCTGATGTGCATGTTCAATACCGTTAATTGGCGGGCATGCCGGAACAGAACCGGTTGCAAGGATTACCGCATCCGGTGCAAATTCTTTGATGAATTCTGGTGTCACTTCTGTATTCATAAGGATTTCCACGTCATGACGTTTTACCTCACGAATCATCATATCTTTGAAATTACGAAGATCCGGTTTGTCGATATCTACGTCTGTGAAATACAGAAGTCCGCCAAGTTTGTCTGATTTCTCAGCCAGTGTTACTTTATGTCCACGGTCTGCTGCTGTGATTGCTGCCTGAATACCTGCAATACCACCACCTACGATCAGCACTTTCTGCGGACCTTTCTCAGCTGGCGGAAGCTGCTCAACATCAAACGGTAAATGAGCGGTTGGATTGATGGTACAATGTCCTACGTAAACTGCAAGCTGCTCACTGGTAAACGGAAGATCATCATAACCTTCCTCCGGAGATCCCGGGAAACATTTATAACATCTTAAGCAACGGCGGATCTGTGCCTCGTCGCCATCCATACATTTCTGTGTAAAATCCGGATCTGCCAGCATCTGACGTCCGAAAATTGCAAAGTCGATCTTGCCATCTGCGATTGCCTGATCTACCTGCTCCGGAGAGTTGATACCGCCAACAGCTCCAACCGGCAGAGAAGTATATTTTTTAATAATGGAAGCCGGTTCAATGTTCAGTCCGTGCTCATGGAACATACTGGACTCTGTACCGGATTTTACGGATTCCTCATAAATACCACAGGTAACATGTACGGATGTAATATACTGCTCTACCATCTGAATGAATCTTCCGGTCTCCTCCGGTGTGATTCCACCCGGCTGATGATCCGTTCCATCAATACGAAGCTCGATCAGGAAATCAGGTCCAACTGCTTCACGAATGGATTTGCAGATCTGAATCGGGAATTTTGCACGGTTCTCCAGAGATCCGCCATACTCATCAGTACGGGTATTCATCAATGGGGAAAGGTACTGTGTAAAAATAAATCCATGTCCGCCATGAATCAGAATTCCGTCAAATCCTGCTTTCTGCATATAAGTAGCTGCTACCGCAAAATCATTTGCGATACGATCCATATCGTCTTTTGTCATTGCACGAACCGGAACTCCGGCAGAGTTTGTACAGGCCACCGGTCCGATTGCTTCCTGCTGATCGTTGAACGGAACTTTTTCTTTTCCGCAGTGAACCAGCTCAGCCAGTGCGATACAGTCATGCTTTTTGATACGGTCTGCATATGTTTTTACCGCATTGAATGTCTCCATATCTTCTTCCGGTTTTGCAAAATCAAATGGTTTGAATCCCGGGATACGTACTGCGTCACGGAAGTTGACATCTGTCTCACCAAGAATAACGCAGGCATTTCCGCCTTTTGCAGGTCCTTCCAGTTTTCGATAGGAAACCTCTGCTGCCACCGGGTTCTGTGCCACAAGTGCAAATGCCATCGGCGCACTTACGATACGGTTTTTGTAAACTTTGTTGCCGACTTTCATCGGGCTTAATAAATGTGTGAATGCCATTTTTTTCTTCTCCTAACCTGAGTAAATTTTATGTTGTAACCGAATATATTTTATATCCGATTTGATATAGCTTTGTCATACCTGCCAAAAACAGGATTTCATACATAAATGGATCCTTTTACAGAATATCTGAATCCGCGAATTAGTCTAACTCCGGGAATTTCAGTTCTTTGTATTTTGGCAGTTTTGCCGCAACTTCTTCCCGTTTCTTCGGATCCATGAAAAATCCCCCCTGTGTCTCCGCAATCTCATCACAGTGAACACCGCGGCCTTCCTCCGTAGTGCGATCACGCTCCAGTCCGTTTGCCGCAATGACAAATTTCCATTTTCCGTCCGGAGTACGCTCCAGATCACCGCCTGCGCCACATACAGTACACTCAATCGGATACTGCAGACCTTTCCACTGCGGCTCACCCAGACACAGTGAATTGCTGTGACAGTTCGGGCACCATCCATAATCCGGATCTCCCAGCCATTTCCGTTCTTCCGGTTTTGTGTTCAGCGCTTCCATGACATTCTTGCCAATCTCTCTTGCCCGGGCAATTTTTTCATCATATAACAGAACCTGTCCAGGAGCTGGAACCTGCGTGGCCATATACATATCCACGATCTTAAAACTGTTTGTAAATGTAGTTGCCTGCATGCACTCCAGCGCCATAGACTGCCAGGAACGGGTAGAACCGCCCACTGCGATCAGCGCCCCCACACGATCTCTCGGCTCAATTGCTCCGATTTTTGTTAAAAATGCTGATTCGTATGCCAGATTTCTGTGCATAAATTTCAAAAATAAAGATGACGGCATGAGATCATATGTCGGTGCGGAAAAAATAACTGCATCCTGGTTCAACATCACATCCATAATCTTCTTTTTGTCATCCGCATTATCCAGGGAACATCCGGTATATTTTCCCATGGACATTCCCATCGTACAGGATGTACAACCATTACAATCAATGATGTTGTAATCCTTTAAATTGATCATTCTGACCTCTGCCCCCATCTCCTGACAGACAAGCAGTGCTTCTTTTAATAAAATTTCTGAATTACTGTTTTTTCTTCCTGCAGTAACTCCCATAACCTGAAACGCCATACCAACTTTACCTCCTCTGTTTTTGTACGAAAATCAGGCACTTTGGTAGGGAAATGCCTGACATTTTTCCTGCATGATTTTCGTTTACACCTAACCTCTTTTGTGTTACATTGATTGTAACATGAAGATTTTTATTTGTGAAATTCATATATTTTTGTATTATTGATAATTTTTTTTTATAACTGATAACAAATGTGGCTCTCATGTTTTCATATGTAAGAAATAACAAGCTTGCATTTTTAGTAATTACACCATCAAACCGGAGGTACTTATGGATCAGAAACAACTGTCCTATTTCATTGCCGTAGCCAAATACCGTAACTTTTCCCGGGCGGCTCAGGATTTTTATCTGACACAACCCGCCATCAGCCACCAGATAAAAATGTTGGAAAAGGAACTGGATACGGAGCTTTTTGTCCGAAACACTAGAAAAGTGACCTTAACAGATAGCGGCGAACTCTTTCTCGAAGATGCAAAAATCATTCTGGATGCTATGGAACATGCAAAGCAAAAAGTGACTCTGGCAAAAGAACAACCTTCCGTACTACGCATCAGCCATCTGTCCGCGCCGACACATCAGTTTTTACCAGATGCCGTAAATCAATTCCACATTCGCTATCCGCATGTAAAGATCAAGCTGATACGACAGGACGCTTTACAGATTTCAGAATCCGCCGCTCGGCAGGATGCAGATATTTATTTTTCTATGATGCCGGATTTGCAGCAAATTGCCTCGCTGGATGTCAAAAAAATCCAGTCGGATTCCTTCTGTCTGGTTACTCGGAAAGATCATCCGGCGCTTCAGAAAATGATTCTGGATTATGACAAACTGGCCAGCGAACCTTTTCTGGTTTTCCATCCGGAACATGCCAGATACATGAACCAGCGCATCATGGAACTGTGTGCACAGATTGGATTTCATCCCCGCATCACGGAACAATTTGACTTGTACGAAAATCTGCTTCAGGCAATAGAAGCCGGCACAGGCATCTCAATCCTGCCTTATCGCAGCCGCAGTTATATGCATGCAAACAATCTGGCATTCACTTTACTAGATGGAAGCAATGATACACTTAATCTGGCCATTGCCTGGAAGCACAAAATAACCAATCCGGCGGTGCCACTGTTTCTGGAAGTTTTTCGGGAATATATGCAAGAACACCCAGAACATTTTTAAACATATGCTACATTCGATTATTATTTGGATATTAATTGCAATATACACGTTTTTTACCTAGGAGGTTTTCAATATGAATACAGGACGAAAAATAATGAACGTCGCCGTTGTCGGCTGCGGCGCGATCAGTGATATTTATCTGGAAAATATGATTTACCGCTTTGACAATTTGAATGTCATTGCCTGCTGCGCAAACCATCTGGAACATGCAAAAGAAAAAGCCGAAAAATATGGCATTCTGGCTTGTACTTACGAAGAAATTCTGGCAGATCCATCCATTGATATGGTTGTCATTCTGACCCCCGCACCAACTCATGAAGTTCTGATTCGTCAGGCTCTGGAAGTCGGAAAACATGTATATACGGAAAAGACCATGACTTTATCTGCAAAAACTGCCAATGCATTGCAGGAACTGGCTCTTGCCCAAAATCTTTTTCTCGGCTCCGCACCGGATACTTTTCTGGGGGCAGCTTTACAGACTGCCAAAAAAGCAATTGATAACGGTCTGATCGGAGAAGTGACTTCTTTTGATATCTGCGCAAACCGGGATCTGGATTATCTTGCCGGGTTGTCACAGTTTCTGTGTATGCCGGGCGGTGGTATCTGTTATGACTACAGTGTATATCATCTGACAGCATTGATCAGTTTACTCGGTCCGGTGGATTCAGTGTCTGCAATCGTTCGAAATCTTGCACCGGAAAGAATCAACACATTTCCAGATAGTCCCACTTATGGGAAACCGATTTCCTATCCAAACGAAAGTCAGGTCTTCTCTATTTTAAAACTGGAAAACGGAATTGCCGGAACGCTATCCATCAACGGTGACAGTACCATTCAGGATCAGGCACATTTTATGATTTATGGGAAAAAGGGAATACTGAAACTGACCGATCCCAATACCTTTGGTGGGAATGTAATCTATCTGCCTGCACAAAAGGATTTTGAAGATCATCCGACTCCACAGATTCTGAACTATGGCTTTTCCTATGGTGAAAACAGTCGTGGGCTTGGTCCTTCTGAAATGGCAGATGCGATTTTTGAAAAACGCGAAAATCGTGCAAATGCAGAACTTGCCGTGCATGTGCTGGATGTGATTGATCATATGGTGGAAAGCAGCGAAAAAGGTGCTTTTGTACAGGTAACTTCTACCTGTAAACGACCGGAACCAATGCCTAGCTACGTAAGGAGGAATTTATTTTGAAATTTGAACCAAAAAAAGACTTCAAACGACTGATTGTCGTGTGCCTCGCCTCTGTGCTGATGGCTTTAAATATCAAGTCCTTTGTCCGCACCGGCGGTCTGTATCCGGGCGGAGCTACCGGACTTTCCCTGCTGATCCAGCGTGGTGCGCAGATGTACCTTGGGCTGGCGCTGCCTTATACCGTGATCAACGTAATTTTGAATGCGATTCCAATCTATATTGGTTTCCGTTTTATCGGTAAAAAATTTACGCTGTATTCCTGTCTGTGTATTGTGCTGACCAGTGTACTTACCGACGTGATTCCGGGTATTGCCATTACTTCTGATGTGCTGTTGATCAGTATTTTCGGCGGTATTATTAACGGATTTGCCATCAGTCTCTGTCTGCTGATGGGTTCCACTACGGGCGGCACTGATTTCATTTCCATTTATCTGTCAGAGAAAAAAGGAATGGATGCCTTTAATATCATTCTCGGATTGAATGCAGTGATTCTGGTTGCTGCCGGATTTATGTTTGGATGGGACAAGGCTCTTTACTCCATTATTTTCCAGTTTGCATCTACCCAGGTGCTGCATGCGCTGTATAAAAAATATCAGCAGGAGACGTTTTTCATTGTTACCAATCAAGGGGAACAGGTTTATCAGGCGATTTCAAAAGCAACGAATCATGGGGCTACGATTCTGGATGGGGAAGGACCTTATGAGCATACGGAACGACAGGTTGTGTATTCTGTGGTTTCCAGTGCGGAGAGTAAAAAAGTGCGAAAGGCTGTCAAAGAAGCGGATCCGAATGCGTTTATTAATGTGTTGAAAACGGAGAGATTGTTTGGACACTTCTATTATAAACCGAATGATTGATATGTGACTCTTACGAGAGATTATGGTTATTGACTTACGGAAGATTATGAATGTGGCTCTTACGGGAAATTATTAATTTTCGAAAGGTAGTGAATATAACTCTAACGGTAGGTTATGAAAAGCGGCATCGGAATTCTTGTCTCTCCAGCTAACAATCGCTTGGCGAGAAAAGAGTTCCGATGCCGCTTATTTAGGTTTCGTGAATGTCTACACTTCCTGTATCTTACATGGAAAATATTTTTTCACGACACATATTTTTATTCCCAGCTCAGTATAGTTCTCTCATTCTGATATTGGAATACTCATTGCAAAATAAAATAATTTCTATAATTCTTCTTTTTTCTTATACTTACGATATAAACTAACACTGATAGCCACTCCAGCTGCAACAATAATTACGACCACGTAAAGTGCCGGATTCTGCATATCACCGGTTTTTGGTGCTTTTGCGGTTACGGCTGTGGCTGTTTTTACCGATGTTTTGGCTGGTGTTTCAATGGTTCCCGGAGTTTCTGTGGTTTTCCACTTGTTTTCAAATGTGATCTGGCTCTGTTTTCCGGATTGCCCCGGATGAACTGCCCACATTTCGGCTTCCAAACCGCCATTTTCGGCATTTGTCACACGAACTGTTACATCATATTCGGTAGCATCGTATGTGATGTTCTGATCTGTGCCGCTAAGCTGCCGAATGTGGTATTCATAGTCTCCAGGTGTTGTATACAGAATTGAGTCAAATGTCCCGCTCCCAGTTGCCCCAATCTGTATCTGGTTCTGCTCCGGCATTGGAAGGTCTGTCCGTCCGTCTGCTGCCTCCATTACGACTGTAAAAGCCGGATTCTTCTGCGTCTGACTGTCAGATCCATTACCTGTCATTTTCACTGACACTGGAATTGACACCGCACAGGTCTTTTCCGCCGCCATGGCAGGTAACGCAAATAACAGTGCACACCAGAAGAGCAGAACCATGGCTAACACAAAGATGCCACCTTTTTTGCTCTCCACGATTTTTTCAACAACCAGGTTTCCAGTTCCATTCACATTGTCTTTTTGCACGTTTTTCTGCTTCATTTCGCACCTCCTTCCACACATTTTTAGTCCTATTCTTTTTTCATCAAAACAACACTACTTTCTTCTAGCAGAATTATTCAGAAAACTGTTTCACTATTTTCAAAATACAGCTATTTCTGCTTGTTATCAGAGGATTCCTGCAGTTTTCCAAATAACACCACCCTTCCGTTTGTGGCAGATTCCGCACAGGTAGATAGAGCGATCACAGAATCCTGCGATGTTACACCAATGTCCCGATACTGCACCGCATGTTCCTGAACATACTGCAAAAGCTGCTGCATCTGCCCGGTCGTATCCGGTTCCCCGATATATCCATAGATCTGGCTGTCCATCGCATCTGTCTCCACACAGGCAAAAAATGTAATGGAACATGTTTTTTCCGGCAAATATAAGGTTCCGGTCTCATGCGTGGCAAAATATTCTTCATCGGCAAATTCCACCACATCACCAAACATGGCTCCATTGCTCATATGATGCCCATAAATCAGATTATATGGATCCGAAAAATCCGGTTGATTCGCACTCTGCAGAAAGATTGCTCCTGACAGTGCAAAGTCTCCATATACATCTTTATTGATATATTCCATATCATCTTTCCCACGCACCACCGGGTAATCGATGCCGGTATCATACACCGTCAGCCATGCACAGACATCTGCATTGATTTTTTGCAGATCCTGCAAAGAGGGATTGCTATCCTCCCCCTTTACAGGTTTCAGTTTCATCAGGTCCTGATCCGGCAGTGCACTGTGATAAATGCGCCAGGTGTCCCACAGGGAATAGCCGCCGTACAGAAACAACACCGTCATCAGGCAGGCAACAAATAGATTCATACTACGATTCGCAATCCGCAGCAGTTTTTCTGCAATGGTTATTCTGCGGTCATTTGCTGCTTCTGAATTTGAATCTGCATTCTGCATATTTACTTTTTCCAGTTGTTCCGTTTTTGTTTGTAATTCCCTGCTTCCTGTCATTTTGTATCACTGTTCTTTTTCATGTTCTGCCGTTGCTTTTTTAGCTCTGCGGTTTCCTGTTGATTCAATTTCGACTGCTTAAGATAATTTTTTTCTGCGAAAGAACAGTGCTCCAAGGGCAGAAGCCAGACCTGCAAGCAGTGCATACGGAGTTACACTGAGTGCAATACCTGTCGGAGATACCGTTTTCTTCGTATTTGTTACAACAACTGCGTTATCTGCTTTGGTCATTTCCTGAGAGGTTGCTGTTACTTTTGCAGAAGTGCTTGCTGCGGTATCTTTTGCAATACTCTGGGAAGTGCCGGTTCCTCTTTTTACTGCAAATGTGGTATCGTAGCCTTCGGAACTGCTCACATTCTCTGTTACGGTATAAGTTACAGTGGATGGAATACCCTTGATTTCAGCAATTGCTGTTTTATCTGCCAGATCCAGACTTACAGAGCCATTGCCCTGTGCATCTAAATCCACTTTCTTATCTCCAAAAGTAAAGGATGTGTTTGCCGGGCCCTTGAAATTAATTGTAAAATTAAACAACTGGTCCTTGTTACCCATATTTCCTTCTACTACTTTATCCAGACTCAGCTCATAGGTGGTGTAAGCGTCTGTGATATTGCTGTTTTTTCCGCCATATGTCGGCTGTTTTGTATTCTTATCAAAGGTCGGTGTCACTGCGGTTTCTGTAAATATAGTGGCATCGATTTTGTAACCGCCATCGCTGTCATTTACTACATAAACGTCCATATAACGTGTATTAGTGCCCACATCAGTAATATCTGTATTGGTATTTTCACTTTCAGTAATCACATAACGATAAATGCCAGGAGCGGTAAAAGTTCCATCCGGGAATGTGATGGATACGTTCTTTGTCACTTTGTTCTGTGTGATTGTGTCACCCTTTGTATAAGTTACGCTCGAAATAGTTGGTAAGCCAACACCTGCTTTGACTTCCGGAGAATTTGCTGTTGCACCTATCGCACTTCCCGCTGTAATGGTATAAGTATAGGTCACATTCGGTACATTTGCGCCCTCTGCGTTTTCCATTTGCAGCACTTTCTGGAACTGAACCACACTGTCTCCGGTGGCTGCCATCGCCGGGATCTGCATTCCGCCAAACATCATTACTCCTGCAACTGTCAGTGCTGATACACGTCCGATCATTTTCTTTTTCATACTCTTTTACCTTCCTTTTCAAATCCATACTATTTTTGTTCAGCTTGTTTGATGAAATTCTTTTCTTCGTATATTTACAATCCATCAAAGGTTATATCAGAGAAGAAATCAACTTCCACCACTGATATCACTTTCTATCAAATAAGCTCTGAGTATTTCACCGTTCTCTTAATATTCGCTCATTTCCTATAGCGAATTTCGTCGAATCACAGTGATAATTTTTCCTTTTATCTCACGTGTATCCACCGCTCCAAAATAACGGCTGTCTGTTGCACCTTCCCGATAATCGCCCAGTACAAAATATTGCTGCTCCTGCAATTGCAATGGATATATGACATCACTTTCGTATTGCGGAGTCTGATAAAAAATATTTTGTTCCAGTACGACACTCTCGTTGACCTTCACTGTTGCCTGTTCTGTAATTTCTACCGAATCGCCCCCTTTCGCGACAATTCGTCCCACGTACTGCTGATCGTCTTTTTTATAAACAATGACATCCCCGGCAACCGGATGTTTATCCAGTCGATAATACAACACCAGATCACCGGCACTCATGCGGGGTGACATATCTTCATTTTTGACTGTGGTGATTCCAAACATAACACCAAAAAGGAGATACAAAATTCCAATCAAAATCAGCAGACGTATCAGAAACCAGCGCCATTCTTTTTGAATAGCCACATCCTGTTTTTCCATCGTTTCAGTTTCTGATGTTTCTTTTTCCGAAATCACTTTCCTTTCATTACTTTTCATAAATCTTTCCGTTTTCTACCGTGGTTCTTTCTTGATTATATTCACCTCAAACAAATAGCCACCATTCCTTTAATCTAATTACTATGCAGGTTCATTTCATTAAAAACGTGAATGTTTTCTACGTTTGCTGTAAACCAGATATACTGCGCCAAGTCCCAGGGCAGCTCCCATCAAAATTCCCATAGGAATTGCATTATTCTGAACTCCTGTCGGTGGTGACACAATATCATAAACATACGTGTTTACAATGTTTGCAATCGCAGTTTTCTGATCCTGCACCATTATGGTTCCTTCGGCTCCCTCTGTGCCGTTAAATGTCGCATCGACCCGGTAGTTTGGAATCGCCGCCGGCAAAATTTCCTCGATCCGATACGTTCCAGCTGCCACATTTGTTTTTGTATAAGTGCAGGAATAAGAACCATCGTCGTTTCTGGTAAACTGACTTAAGGAAACCGTTTCCGACTTCTGATCCGGTCCTGTAATTTTCACCTGCAGCTGATAAGATGCTGCCTGATCCTCCGTCAGTCCACGTACTGTTTTGACAATCTGCAAATGTCCGGTATCCGGATTTGGATCTGGAAGTGTCTCACTAAAGGACACGTTGTCCAGATGATTTCCAACGGTTCCAGCTTTTGTCTTACCATCACCACCATTTTTATCAAATGCAGTTTCGCCTGCAACAAAGAAAAATCTTGTCAGATACTGATTTTCGCTGACATCATAATCCCCAGTGTGACGATACCACTGCACGTTATCGTCCGTGATGGTTGCCACCGAAGCTCCCGGATATTTTCCGGTATTATTTTGCACATTTGTGATAACATCCTGCACTTTACTCTGAGTTTCAACCTTATATTGTTCCGCCAGTTTTGTAGACATAATCACCACGTACATCATATCTTTCTGTTTACTGTCATTCGCTTTCGTACCACGTCCGCGATGATAAAGCTGCCAGTAAAGTTTTGCCCCCGGAGTAGTCAGTACATCCTGATACAGCGCACCTGGTTCGTTTGCATTCAATTCTGCAAACTGTGTTCCACTGGCTGCTGCCTCTACCTTATGCCATTCCAGAGACTGCTGTGCATGTGTCTTTCCGGTATCTTTGTCAAACTTATCTGTGGCAGCACTGACATACTCAATTTCTGCATCCTTTGCAGTTGTCTTCCAGATGAGCCCTGGAGTTCCGTTGGAATAAAACGGCTGATAACCAGTTTCTTTGGTTGTCACCGGTGTTTCAAAATCTCCATTTTCCAGCTGATTGTAGTAGCTAACCTGAAGTGCCACTGACTCTGCCAGAAGCTGACCGGAAGCGTCCTTTACCTGAACCTTGTAAAAACAACGGGCGCCTTTATCCAGCGCAACATTCAGAGCGGTTCCATCTTCCGATACATTGTAGGAATTTCCGGTTACTTTATGCCGTTCTACCTTTGTCCATGTATTCGTCCCTTCGGCATGCTTGTACCATTCCAGAGTGATTCCGTCTGACTGCTCACCGGTAACCTGTGCATTTAAAGTTCCGGAATTTTCAATGTTATCTGTAATTGTGACAGAAACATTTCCTGCTGCCAGAGGTTCCACAGCTGCTGCATTTTCGGATGCATTATTTTCTACATCTGAACCATTTACAGTTTCACCTGTTTGATTCTCAGCATCGCTGTCTGTAGTTTTTGTTGCATCTTCTGCAGATGAATTTTCTGCATTCTGTGCTTCATCTCCCTGCAACGATTCCTTCTGATCCATTTCAGAGTTTATTTTTTCCTGCAAAGTATCCTCGGCTTCTACATTATCATTCTGTTCCTTCTGTGATTCTTCCGTTTGTATTTCTGTTAAATTTATCTCTTGTGCATTGTGTTGCATGTTTTCTTCCGTGGAAGCAGTTTCTCCCACATCATCTTCTTTCTGCGTACCGTCCGCCTGCATCACAACCGTCTGCGCCTGATTGGAAGTACCTGCGTTTCCAGATTCTTCCGCCTGCACAGATGCCCCGGTCAGTGAAAAAAGCAACAGCAACGCCAGTAAAAACGTGAGAGGTCTTTTGAATTTTCTTCGCATTCCACCATCTCCATTCCCGAAATAAAGCCAGATTCCCTTTTAACCCAAAGTTCCTCTTTTATTTCTAGGTAATTTATATGCAGAAAGGCAAAAAAATATGACAGGAAATTTGAAAAATTTTCCTGCCATACAATAATTTACTCAATTTTTATTTTCTATACACATTTGCACAAACCAATAATGTACTTGTAATCCAGTCACAACTAATCTATATTCTGGGCACGAATTAGTCGCATTCAAGAAAATTTTTCAGGAGCTCTTTATAATCTACGCATGGACTCGTTTTTAAATGCATCCCGCTCCCGGCTTTTCTGAATTTTCTCCAGCATCACCGAAATGTCCCGGTTCAGATTGCCCGCCAGAGAAATATAATTGGAAGCGTGATTGGAACGAAATACCGTTCCTTCCGAATCTACATGTGTCAAAAACAGCTCCATCTCCTCAAGCACCTGCGCCGGTGTCAGAAGCTGCATCGCACCGGATTTTACTTCCTTTAGCATCGGTGCACCCGGCTCTAAAAGCAGCGTCAGAAATCCCAGATAATCCGGTTTCATCGCTGTGATTAGTTTTGCAGATGCAATCGCATGCTCTTTCAGCAATTTCTGTCCACCAAGACCAGAGATCAGCGTCACACTGAGCCGAATCCCTGTTCCACATAACCGCTCCGCGGCCTGTACATATTCTTCCACCGTCACACCTTTGTGGATATGTTCCAAAATCTCCGGACTTCCGGATTCTGCCCCCAGATAGATCATATCAAGCCCAAGTTCATGTAAT
Organism: Roseburia sp. OM02-15; assembly: GCF_003481835.1. Classification (NCBI taxonomy): domain Bacteria; kingdom Bacillati; phylum Bacillota; class Clostridia; order Lachnospirales; family Lachnospiraceae; genus Roseburia; species Roseburia sp. OM02-15. Next base: position 56,240 of record NZ_QULX01000015.1, on the reverse strand, counting down.
TCCTGAAGCTCTTTTTTCGATTTTCGCAAAATATCCTGCGCGGTTCCATAAGAAGTAATGCGCTCTGCCTTTGGAAAATACTGTCTGCACAAACGTAAAATCGTACACAATTTTTCCTGTGACAGCACCAGTGCATCCCCGTCTGCCAGAAAAATCCGCAGATTGCGATTTCCGTAATAATCTCGTGCTTCTTTTAAATCTTCTTCCACTTCGCGCAAAGGCTTTACATGAAAGCTTTTTTCTTTGTACATCGTACAAAACGTGCAGCTGTTGTGCGCACATCCCACCGTCACCTGCAAGATCAGGCTGTATGCCTCACTTGGCGGACGGTAAATCATTCCTTCGTAATTCATATGTCTCTTCTTTCCTTCTGCGGCACCAGGAAGATAAATACCAGTGAACTAAACAACAGCAGAATCGGATAAAATAACTTCGGCATAATTTGAAATGCCGACAGATCATATCCCAATTCATGCGCTGCGGAAATTGCTACCAGCATCTGCGCACCATACGGAATAATTCCCTGCGAAACTGCAGAAAACGTATCCAAAATCGATGCTGTTTTTCGCGGTGTAATGCCGTACTCCTCCGCCATCTCTTTTGCAATCGGATTTGCCATAACGATAGCTACAGTATTATTTGCCGTCGCCACATCCATAGCGCCAACCAGCAGTCCCATACCAAGCTGACCGCCTTTTTTCCCTTTAAACACTTTATGGATGCCTGCCAACAATGCATCAAATCCGCCATATTCCCGGATCAATGCACAAAGCGCTGCCACAAGAATTGCCACCATACAGGTCTCAAACATACCGGAAGCACCGTTTCCGACATTTGCCAGCAAATCTGCCGGACTGATATGTCCCACCGCCAGCATAATGATGGCACCGGATACAATTCCAATCAGCAACACCACAAACACATTAACGCCGATAATTCCACCGATCAGTACCAGAATATATGGCACAATCTGAAGCAAATGATAACTCTCCGTCACGGTTCCAGAGATATCCGTCCGGAAGGACAGAATCAAAATCAAAATCAGCGTCGCAATCGCCGCCGGAAGCGCAATCCAGAAATTTTCCCGGAACTTGTCCTTCATCTCGCAGTCCTGTCCGTTGCAGGCGGCAATCGTCGTATCCGAAATAAATGACAGATTATCGCCAAACATGGAACCGCCCATGACAGAGGCCACGCAAAGCGGCAGTCCAAAACCGGAAGCGTTCGATACCGCTACCGCAATCGGTGTCAGCAGCGTAATCGTTCCAACGGAAGTTCCCATTGCCAGAGACACAAAACATGCTACTCCAAATAAGACTGCCACCGAAAACCGCGCCGGAATAATCGACAGCATAAAATACGCCACACTCTCGGCACTGCTTCGTCCAACCACGCCGACAAATACACCAGCAGTCAAAAAGATCAGCAGCATCGTGATAATATTTTTATCTGCCAGTCCATGCGCCATAATGCCAAGTTTTTCATCAAAACTGACCTTACGATTTTGCAGACAGGCGACCAAGATCGCCACCAGAAAAGCAAACACGATCGGCACATTGTAAAATCCCATCGGGATCTTCATAACATATTCAAATAAAATACCAAGTCCCAGATACAGAACCAGAAAAACTGCGATCGGCAATAACGCAATCGCTCTCCCTTTTCTCACTAATGCATTTCCTCCTGTACTCGTTTATTTTTCATGGAAAAACTCAATTTCTTCGCCAACTGGTCCCCGGCAGAACGCAATACGCGCCGGAAACGGAATCTCAGATGCGATTTCAATATCCTTCGGCTCCACAAACACCTCATATCCGGCAGCACGAACAGCTTCCACACAGGCATCTGTATCCTCTACTGCAAATGCAAAATGACGGATTGTTCCTGTCTCCAGAGGAGTCTCCTCTGTCTCAAAAATTTCCATCAGGCCAGCTCCGGTATCGTACATGATGCCGCTGTTCCAGCTTCTTGCCACCGGAAGACCAAGCACCTCACCGTAAAACTGCTTTGTTTTCTCAAATTCCTCTTTTCCACAGCATTTTAATGCTACATGGTGAATTCCTTTTATCAGACTCATAATTCAACCATTCCTTTTTTATTTTTTTATTTTCATAACTGATATATTAACGCAATTTTTTTAATTACACAACGAAAAAAAGAACTCTGGATATTTTTTCCCGGAAAACGACGATTAGCGTCCGGGACAAAATATCCAGAGTTCTCTTCATAACCTGAATTTATCTCAGTCTGAGTTGAGACTCCCACTTCTGCAAGTGGTGAGTAATAACAAGTCTTTCTCAGTGGGAGTACAATCTCCGACTGAGATAAACGCTCCGCGGGGATGTGCAGTGATTCTGAGAAGAATATGTCAGCTTTCGCTGACCAGAATCACGCACCAAGTCTCACGTGCGTTCGACTTGAATTTCAAAAATTAGATATTCAGCAAATCACTGTATACTTTTAATGCTCCGTCTGTCTCATGCGCAAGTACGCGTTTTGCCAGCACTTTACCAAGCTGTACACCTTCCTGATCGAAGCTGTTTACATTCCATACAAATCCCTGGAACATTACTTTGTTCTCAAAGTGAGCAAGTAAAGCGCCCAGTGTCTTCGGTGTCAGCTGCTCGCCGATGATAATGCTGGAAGGACGTCCACCCTCGAAGTTTTTATTGCGGTTCTCATCCGCTTTACCACATGCAAATGCAACAATCTGTGCAGCTACGTTTGCACACAGTTTCTGCTGGCTTGTGCTGTCCTGAATTACTACATCGGTACCGATCTGGTTGTTTTTAAATCCGATAAACTGAAGCGGTACAATGTCAGTTCCCTGATGCAGTAACTGATAGAAAGAATGCTGTCCGTTTGTACCAGGCTCACCGAAGATCACCGGTCCTGTCACATAATCAACCGGCTCGCCGAAACGGTTCACGGATTTTCCGTTGGACTCCATATCAAGCTGCTGTAAATGTGCCGGGAAACGGCTCAGTGCCTGTGAATACGGAAGTACTGCTGTGGACGGATATCCAAGTACGTTACGCTCGTATACACCAATCAGTGCATCCAGCATCTCCGGGTTCTTTAATAAGTCTTTGTTTGTAGCTGTTTTATCTACTTCTGCTGCACCAGCCAGGAACTCTGCAAATACATCCGGTCCGAAAGCCAGAGATAATACAGCGCCACCAACTGCGGAAGAAGAAGAATAACGTCCGCCGATATAATCATCCATAAAGAATGCTGCCAGATAATCATCACTCTTAGCCAGCGGAGATGTCTCACTTGTTACAGCGATCATATGCTTGGAAGCATCCAGACCTGCTTTTGCAAGGGCATCTTTTACGAAAGACTCATTTGTCAATGTCTCTAAAGTTGTACCTGATTTGGAAACCAGAATGAAGATGGAATGTGCCACATCGATGGAATTTAATACTGCTGCTGCATCATCCGGATCAACATTGCTGATGAATTTTGCTTCCATTTTGAATTTATGATTTACTTTTGCCCAGTTCTCTAATGCAAGATACATTGCACGCGGACCTAAATCACTTCCGCCGATACCGATCTGAACAACCGTTGTAAATTTCTCGCCTGCTGCATTTGTGATCTCGCCTGCATGTACTTTGTTTGCGAAATCAGCGATTCTCTCCTGCTGTGATACATAGAAATCACGTTTGTTTACACCGTCAGCAACTACATCATTGCCAAGCTGACCACGGGTAAGCTGGTGAAGTACCAGACGTTTCTCTCCGGTATTGATCACTGCTCCGTTGTACAGAGACTCATATTTCTCGATCAGCTGTGCTTCCTCAGCAAGTTTTGCCAGAGCTGCAAGCACTTTTTCATCTACTGCTTTTGCAGCATAATTATAAGTAAGACCATCCATCATTGGAATGCTGTAATTTTTTACACGTTCTGCCCCATTTTCCCCGGACATCACTTCTGCCACATTGACAGGCTCTACTTTTTTCAGCTCCTCGTAAGAAGCAAGGGTATCTAAATTTTTCCAGTTAAGCATGATAGATTCCTCCTCGTATCTTTCCTTGTGTTTGTTATAATTCTAACAATCTACGGAAATTATACTATTATCCTGTCCGAAATTCAACCGGACAAATCTATTTTTCTATGCAAAATCGCCTGAAATTGCTTCTTATTTAGACACAATTTTATCATAGGCTTTCGATGTGATACGAAATACCAGATAATAAATAGCTGTAAAAATCAGGATTGTCACAACCAGACAGGTCACAAACAACGGTACATTCGTCAGATTCAGCATAGCCAGCAGCCTGCGGATCATCGGGAATGCTGCTGCCACATGAATCGCAGCCATCACAAGTGGAAGAAAAAATACAATCCGAATCTGGGACTGAATGGTAGCCTTTACTTCCGCATGGCTCATACCAACCTTTTCCATGATAATATAGCGCTCTCTGTCATCATAACCTTCAGAAATCTGTTTGTAGAAAATGATCATCACCGTAACCATCAGGAACATGATGCCAAGGAACAGTCCCAGAAAGAACAGACCGCCGTACAATACATAAAAGTCTTTTTCATTCTCGGTTCTGCTTTCCAGATAACTGGTATGGGTATTTTCACCGGACTCCATGGCTTTGCTCAGTGCTTCTGCGCAGGCCAGTTTTTCTTCTTTTGTTCCATCATATTCGAAGGAAATTTCTGTCTGATACATGCTGAGCATGCTGGAACCATCCGCATTCATTCCGGCTGCTTTCTGAAGATCAAAAATCTGTCGCAATACTGACTCATCCGCAATGACATAGATACTGCCATCCAATACCATAAAAGAATCATTTTTCGATTCGTAGGAAAACGTCTGATCCACCGCATAGGTCTGTCCGTACAGTTGAATCGTGCTCTGATTATAAGGAGTTTTGCTGTAAATGTTTACTTTTCCTGCTTCCGGTTCAGGCATTTCCGATGCTTTCAGGGAACGGTCTGAAGCCAGCAGACTCTCCCTGGTGATAAAAGTAACACCTGTCATATCTGTAGCAGATACATCGACAGAACCGTCCAGCGGTAAAAACTCTGATCCTTTTACTGTCATAAATATCTGAAAGTAACTGTAGACTTCTGAATCTGTTATTTCTCTTCCCTGTGCCTGAATGGTATCCGCCATTTTCTGATAAAGTTCCTGTACATCCACGGTCGGATCCATGGTCTCTGACCGGTCCATATAGTTCACTTCGTATGGATAACGGGCTTTCAGTTCATCATCCACTCCGGCAAACATACTTACTGTCATGGAAATCATAACCAGAACCATCGTAGACAGCACACAGATGCTGGCCAGACCTGCCGCATTCTGTTTCATGCGGTACAGCATACCGGAAACAGCTGCAAAATGCTTTTTGTTATAATAAAATTTTTTATTTTTCCGCAGCATTTTCAAAATGGCGATACTTCCTGCCGTAAAAAGCAGATAGGTTCCGATAATAACCAGCAGAACTGCCAGGAAAAATTTTGTCAGTACTTCCATCGGATTTTCCGTTGTAATAGCAATGTAGTACGCCACTGTCAGACACGCAATACCGGCAATTGCCATCAGTACTTTCGTCTTTGGCTCTTTTTCTCCGACATTTCCGCCACGCAACAGTTCAATCGGATTTGCCAGACGAATCTGTAATAAATTGTATAAAAGTGTCAGAACATATACAAACCCAAAAACCAGAATCGTATATTCAATACCTGCTTTTGCCACATAGAAACTTACACTTTCCTGAAATCCAAGCATGCGGTAAAGCAGCATCAGAATCAGCTTGGAAAATACGATACCGGATAAAACTCCTCCGGCAATGGCGATCACTGCCACAAAAAATGTTTCCTGTCCCAGTACTTTTGCGATATGTCGTTTTTCCATTCCAAGGATATTGTACACACCAATTTCTTTTTTTCGGTTTTTGATAATAAAACTGTTGGTATAGAAGATGAAAATGCAGGCAAAGATGGCAATAATGCCGACACCCATACTCATGATCATTTTCAGATTCGCAGCACCCGGGATCGTCTTCATGCCCGGATTATTATTAATAAAAATCATCAGATAAAACATGGCCACCGTTACAATTCCGGAAATCAGATATGGGAGATATAACTGCCGGTTGTTTCTGATGTTTGTTTTTGCCAGTCGTAAATACAGATTACTCATGTTCTTCACCACCTGTCGTCAGTACTGTCAGCGCATCGGATATCTTCACATAAAGCTGCTCGTTTGTGGCATTGCCACGGTAAATCTGATGGAAGACTTCTCCATCCTTGATAAACAAAATACGGTTTGCATGGCTGGCTGCCTTCGTGCTGTGCGTTACCATGACAATGGTCTGTCCTTCTGCATTGATCTGGGAAAATAGATTTAACAAACTGTCCGTTGCTTTGGAGTCCAGTGCGCCTGTCGGTTCATCTGCCAGCACAAGCTCCGGCCGGGTGATCAGTGCTCTGGCAACCGCCGCCCTCTGTTTCTGTCCGCCGGACACTTCATATGGATATTTTTCTAACAGATCCCTGATACCAAGTTTCTGTGCGATTGGCTGAATCCTCTGTTCCATCTCTCTGTAATCCACACCGGAAAGTACCAGTGGAAGAAAAATATTGTCCTTCAGAGAAAAATTATCCAGCAGGTTGAAATCCTGAAATACAAATCCCAGATGGTTCCGGCGGAAGGCTGAAATTTCTTTTTCCTTTACGGACACCAGGTTTTTGCCATTCAGCAGGACTTCTCCTGCCGTTGGTTTATCCAGTGCTGCCAGAATGTTTAACAGGGTTGTTTTTCCGGAACCGGATTCTCCCATGATCGCCACGTACTCGCCTTTTTCCACGGAAAAGTTGATGTTGCTTAGCGCCTGTACCTGGTTGCCGCCAAATCGTGTCGTGTATATCTTTTTTACATTATTTACTTCCAAAATTGCCATGATAGTCACTCCTTTGCTGTGGTCTGCCCGACATTTCATGATTTTCATAATTTTATGTCTTGCAGAATGTTTTTATTTTTGTTTCAGCATGCTTGTTTCTTTGTTGAGACTATCATAACAAATGGGCGGGGTTCAAGCCATCGATTTGACTTACAGAATCCTTACAAAATTGTAAGATACAGATGTGAATCGGTAAGATAGAAAAAAGGTATATGATTAAACGGTAGGTAATGAAAAGAGAGCAGGATATTTTGCCCCGGCGGCTAACAATCGCCTGCCAGGGAAAATATCCTGCTCTCTTCATCTACGTTCTTTACCTGCGCAAACTGAAAATATTCTCCTTACTCAAGTTTTCCAAATATTACTTGGTGTTTATCCCTCATATATCGGTTCAAAATCACTTGCATCGTGTCCGCAAAGAGGACATGTGTAATCTGCCGGCAATTCACTTCCCTCATATACATAATTGCAGATTTTGCATCTCCATCCAATAATTTTCTTATCCTTGGATATCTCTTTTTTCTTCGGTTTTACACGATTCTGATAATCTGCATAAGTGAGTGGAGCATTGTCATTCAACATCTTAGCATCCGTCACTTCCGCAATAAACAAGGTATGTGTCCCCAGATCACGCTGTTCCACAACTTTACCGCTGATCACAGAACATGCATGCCACCCCATGTACGGGACATTATTATGGTCCGTCGGCAAAGGCAGTTGATCAAATTTGTCCACATCTCTTCCAGACTGAAAACCGAAGTGACTGATTGTCTCAAAGGAACACTGCTCGTCCAATAAACTCAGTGCAAAAATACCACTCTCTTTAATCAACTCACAGGTATAATTACTGTTCAGTACAGAAATAGCAATTCTGATCGGATCATTTGCCACCTGCATACAGGTATTTGTAATGCAGCCATTCGCCTTTTCCCCTGAACGTGTTGATAACATAAAAACCCCATACGATAAATTATAAAGTGCCTTCTTCTCCATAAAGTAAATCCCCTCTCCTTTCTATTTTAGTAATAATTACTATTATTATAATAAAATTATATCGTGACGGTATACCTTCTGTCAATATAAAAATAAGCTGATGTATACTTTTCCTTCATATATATCAGCCTATTACAACTGGAAGTTGTCACTCTGTCAGTCGATTCTCCTCGCCCCAGACACAAAGCTGATCCAGCACAGTCATCAGCGATTTTCCTCGTTCCGAAAGCGTATATTCCACCTTCGGCGGGATCTGCGGATACTCGGTGCGGACGATCAGTTTGTCTGCTTCCAGCTCCTTGAGATTCATGCTGAGGGTCTTGTCGGAAATGGTTTTCAGATACCGTTTCAGCTCATTGAACCGCACGGTTTCAAACTCCATCAGACAATAGAGATTCAAGTCGAACGCACGTGAGACTTGGTGCGTGATTCTGGTCAGCGCAAGCTGACATCTTCTTTTCAGAATCACTGCACTCTACACTCCGTTCCGGTCGGCGCAAAACCATTGTCTCCCAGACAATGTGCGCCCTCGCGGAGCATTTATCTCAGTCGGAGATTGGACTCCCACTGAGAAATACTTGTTACTACTCACCACTTGCAGAAGTGGGAGTCTCAACTCAGACTGAGATGACCATCTTGTGCTTGCCTGAGATCAGCGACAGCGTGTAGGCAAAACCGGTGTCCTCAAAATTGGCGTTCTCAATATAGTTCTTTATCATTTGCTTTCTCCAAGGATAGTACCTGTCATAATTACCAGTACTTGAATTTCTGATTTTCCTGCGTATAATTATAAGCAGGATGAACGGTCCTGTCAATATGATCACAAGGAGGAGTTATCATGAGAACAAAATTGAAAATTACCGAAGGCATTTTCCCCATACCGGTTCTGATGGTTGCAACTTACAACGAGGACGGCAGTGTGAATGTCATGAACGCCGCATGGGGCACCATGCATTATGATACTGAGGATATCCCAGCAATACTTGCTATCCCTGATACCTTATTCTTTCTACCAGCGTTTCCTTTTTCAGATTACTGCTTAAAACGCAGGAAAGCACAATCTGCAAAAGGCTAACCAGCAAAATCATAGCAAGAATTGGTGTAATTGGAACATGATAGACATTCATTCCAAATATCCCATTATGCTTTGCATAGGCAAAGAGCACGTAGCCAAGTGGCAGACCAACGACAAGTGCTACACATATGGTGCCAACCGTAAAAATCAGTCCCTGTAACTGCAGACATAAATTTAATTGTTTATTTGTCATACCCACAGCCTGTAATACACCATATTCCTGCTTTTTTGTCGTAATATTCATGATCATGGTATTTGCCATATTCATAAAACCGATGAATCCTACAACCGCAATAAACAGATAACAGCCAAGCTTCATCGTGCGAGCTGAGAATTCTGCAGATTGTAACTGCGCATGATAAGTATCCATTTTTATATGCGAAGTATTAGAAATCAATGTATTCAGATTTTGCTCCACAGATGCCACATCTTTTTTGTCACAGTCCACCCACAGATAGCCATAGGCTGTTCCTCTCGGATTCATGGAACGGTATACGCCTTCCGGAATGACAAGGTAAGTGTCCGCACTTACAAAGGATCCTGCAATCTTTCCCTGATAGATATAGGTTCCACTTCCATTCTCAAAGTCAAATGCAATGGATTCACCCGGAGCATATCCATCTTGTTCCATCCACATCGACCAACCAAAGAAAATTTCACCATTCTTTACCGCCTGATCATAGTCCATAGAGCCAATATCCCCGTCCTGGCGCATAAAATCAAAATCCTTTTTACTCACAACAGCAGCCGGAAATCTTGTTCCGTTCAGATTTACAGAGACAATCTCTCTCGTCATGACATCTGTCACTCCCGGAATGCTTTTGATTTCTTCAATCAGCGAATCATTCAATGGATCATCCGTCAGAATCGTATCCAGATTATTCTCCGGATATCTTTCATCATACTCAGCAGAATAGTCAAGCTGCAGTTCAAATTGTCCATGATTAACGGAAAGACGTGCTTCATGCTCCGTGTCAATATTTCCCACATAATTAGAAATAATCACAAGCAATGCGCAGGAAAGCCCCAGTGTGAGGATGGTACCAATGGTTCTTTTTTGGTTACCCATTACATTTGCCATTGCCATAGAAAACACGGTGACATTTTTTCTGCCATTTCGTTTTCCTTTTTTGTGTGTTTCTGCATTTTCTAAATACCGTGTTGCTTCGATAGGTGAAATCCGTGAAACAATTTTCATTGGTTTACGCAGTGCCAAAGCAACGGTAAGAAATGATACGAAAATACATAGAAGCATAACAGGCAGGGAAAACAGTGACACCTGCTGATTTTGGACTCCCATAGAGTCAGTTCCGGTTGATACAAGATTCCCCTGTTCTACCAGCCAGTTAAAACCGCATTTTGCAATCAGAAAGCCCAGAAGCAATCCAACCGGTATTGAAAAAATTGCCAAAAAAATGCCCTCTCTGAAGATCAGTTGTTTCATCTGCTTTTTTGTTGCTCCCAGAGCCTTGATTTTTCCATACTCCTGTATCTTGTTGGCAATACCGACCTGAAAAATATTATAAATGACCACAACAGAGAAAAGTACAATTGCAAGAATCAAAACCCCGCATACCGCAATCGTTTCATAACTCGGCTGCAAGACCCATTGCAAATAGAGATCATTGACTATAACGTTTTTTTCTTCGATCCCACAAGCTGCTGCAATCTGCTTTATAACCGAATCAATATTATTCATAGATACATTTGCAGAATCGTTTAAAGTAAAATAAATATTATACTGTCTGTCATTCTCTGCGACGTGCTCATCATAAAACTCCTGTGACCCGAAAGCAACATAAGATGCCTCGATGGTATACTCATCCCGATCATATAGGATTCCGCTGACAACAAATTCTTCCGGCTTATATTCTGACTGCATCCCTGCGCGGTAATCCAGTGTAACCGTATCTCCGATCTTTACATCACCATACCCCATTGCACGAAAAAATGCTCTTCCTGCGACAATTTCCTGCATTTTTTCCGGATACTTTCCTTCCTTCAACTCATATTCTTTATTATAAGGAAGCATTTTTCTTGCAGTCTCATCCATGCAGACAAACCCGCCTTTTTCATTGCCTTTTATGATACCTTCGGTGCACATAGTGCCTGTAGCATCTATTTCCGCACGGCGGTTTACTTCTTTTAACTGCGATCCGTCTGCGGAAACAAACAGACCATAATTGCTTCCATATGATCCTGCCGCCTGACTTTTCTGTAAATGAATTACCCCATTTCCCACAGTACTGATGATAACAAGCAGCATCGTGGCCAGACAGATTGCCATCATGATCAGTATACTTCTTGTCCTGTTCCTTTTGTCATTGCTATATGCAATCCTGCTTATTGTCTTCATCTGAAATCCACCACCTGTCCGTCCTCAATCACCAGAATACGGTCAGCGACCTGTGCAATTTCGTCATCATGGGTAATCATTACAATTGTCTGTCCATATTTTTTTGCTGTCATCTTAAGCAGAGCGATTACCTCATCACTGGTCTTAGAATCAAGATTGCCTGTCGGTACTGCTTTGTTAGTACAATCATTATTTTGTGGTTATCCTCCGACTTATACACAATATGTGGATAAATTAAAAAGCAAGGCGGCGCATTTGTCCGTCTTGCTTCTCTTTTACTCCAAAATTATCGACATTATTCTTCGATATATTCAACCAGCTTCGGATCGCCGCTGATGAAATATCCGTCAAGTGTCTTGTACATCGGCTGTCCGTCAACTTCCATCACATGTGTGACTTCCTTTTCTGTAAATGCCGCTGCACCTCTGACCGCTTCATTGTCCCATGAAGGCGCATTCCTGATCCTGATGCTACCATTGAACACCCTTCTGATCTTTCCTTTGATTCTTACCGCTGGCACGCCGTCAATGTTTTCTGTGACAGCTTCTTCAGCCGCCTTGATTTCTTCAGGCGTTGCAGTTCCGACCTGATTTCCGTCAGTATCGTATGTCGGCACGTTTCCGTCTGCATCTGTGTCCAGCGCGCCTTCAGGTACAGTGTCGGTCATTGTTGCCTGCTGCTGTTCCTGATCTGTCTGATCTGTTTCTGCATCGGTCTTCTGCTCCTGATCGGTCTGATCGGTCTGATCTGTGCTGTTGGTTGCCTGCTGCTCCTGAATTGTGTCTGTGGCTGTCTGTGGCTGCTCTGCTGGCTTTTCTTCCTTTTTCCTGAAGTCTTTTACCACTGCGCCAGATTCATCGAATACGGCTGCTTTCTGTTTCTCTGCTGCTTTCTCTGCTGCATCCAGTTTCTTGTATGGCTTGTTTTTTTCTTTGTCGAATGTTTCGCCCATGAAGTATTCCATCGCGCTTCCTCCTTATTTCGCTGTGATGTATCTTGCGTTTACATATCCATACTTCTTGCCCTTTGCTCCGTCAATATAGATGTAATACCACAATGCTCCGTTCGGTGCTTTTGCACTTCCGCACACTCCGACTTCTGTGTTCTGCTTAATGCAAGGATATGACACAAGTTTGTCTGCATCTGGATCAGGCTGCTTTCTGACGTTCAATGCGCCTGTGTTCACATATCCAGTGAATGTCGCTGTCTTTGCTGTTCCGTATGGTACAGCTGGATTATTTCCTGATCCGCTTCCTGATCCGTTTCCTGATCCGTTGCCGCCTGACACGTTACATCCGTTTTCCAGTGCCATGATTGTGTGCTTGCCTGCTGCCACTGAAATATCGCCAGTCATAAGATTGTCGCCTGTTCCTGTGTACTTGCTTCCTGTGAGTTTTTCAAACTCTCCTGTCGCCATAATAGCATCGACCATGTTGCCTGTGTAAATATCCTTAGACACGCTGATTCCTGCGCATTTAAGCACTGGCGACATCATCGCACTGCAATCAGTTTCGCAAGGTGTTTTCAATGCTGTCGGATTCCAGCCGACCTTTTCAAGTTCTGTGTACAGTGAAGTTCTGTGTCCCTGACAATATCCGACTGAATCGTTGCCGCACAGCTGCTTCATCGCTGTCGCCGCCTTCGTTGCCTTGTTTCTGTCCTTGAAACGAAGCACGACTGTCTGACCGAAGCCATACCAGTTCCCAGTCTTTACTTCACGACCTGTCTGATCGCCCTTCTGTCCTCCTGTTGCTTTTCCTCTTTCGTCAATACTAGCCCATCCGCATAATGTTCCCATGTTCTTTTCCTCCTGTTTTAATAATGATCATCTGTAAGTGCTGAAAGTACGATGCAGCCGAATATGAAGATATAAAATACCAACATAATCGGGGCTGCAAACGATACCACGAAGGCGATCAGGAATGCTTTGCATATATACCCGATCCAGTCCTTCGCTGTTGGCGGCGGCTCAACCTCTGCGCCGTGATGTTTCGCTTCTTCCTTGTCAATCTCAACGCCTGCGATCAGCAATAGCATAATGATGACTACTGTCGCCATGAAGCAGATCGCGTATGATGTAATGTAAGCATGTAGCATTCCTTTTGACCTCCTGTCTTTTTATTCCGTCTGTATCTTCTGCGCCTGAATCGCAGCTGCTACCGCTGCCGCTTCCCTTTCTTCAGGCGGCTTGACTGCTTCAGCAGCCTTCTGATTCTTTTTCAAAATAGCGTTCAGTTCTTCAACTGCCGCTTCAATCAGATCATCGACCATGTCTTTGTCGATCAGTCCTTCTGATATGTATTCCGTCAACTTCTGCTGTTGTGCCTGAAGTTGTTCCCATACCCATGACTTCTTGATTGTTCCTGTGCCGCTTCCCCATTCCTTTTCTGCCTTTGATACGATAGACAGAAGGCTTTCTTTTACCAGTTCCACGACTTTGTCTGCCTGTTCCTGAAGCTGCTTCTTTTGGTCTTCCTTTGACTGCTTCAGGAAGTTTCTGACCTTGATTCCGATGCCTGCCACAATCGCAATGATTGTCAGGATCATCGGCAAATTATCATAAATTGTTTTTAATATTAAAGCTGCATTTTTCATCCGTTCGCACCGCCTTCCTCGTTTTCACTTTCCTGCTTTCCTTTTTTGATTTTCTGCCAGTTCTCAATTCCTGCCTTTATCATGTACCCGAACACACCCATGCGAAGCACTTCAGATGTTTCGCTGATCAGTGTGGTCAGCACCGATGTGTCTGCGAAGTGCCAGATCGCTATTACTGAAAACAGTTCAATGATGATGTAAAGCAGCACGCAGACAACCACAACTTTTTTTGAAAACTCCATGATCCAGCTTGTCAGTGACTTCTTGTGTCTTTTCTTTCTTCTGCTCGCTGGTATTGTATAGCTGTACTTCTCCACGCGCTTTCCTCCTGTTACTCTTCGATGTACTGATGTGGATGTGATTCATCAATGATCTTGTCAATTCTATCCACACGCTTGTGAAGCTGCTTCAGGCTTTCTGATGCCCTGATGTAATACTCCCTGATCTCTTTCATTTCGTTTCTGTATGATCCCATTTCAGACTTCACTTCAATCATAGTATTCTGAATATTTTCCAGTTTGGTCAGGATCGTTGCATCCTCTCTGGCTTCGTCCTGTGTGTCCTTCTTCACATTTCTGTTGCGTGTGCTGATTCCGAAGAAGATTGCAAACGCAATCGACACGCCTGAAAGTAACAATGATACTTCAATAGTCATTTTCTTTTCCTCCGTCAAATATATTTGCGAAGTGCTGCTTCGATTGCATCGTTTTCGTCTTCTGCCCTTTTGCGCTTCCCGAATAGATCGTCAAGCCTGTCTGTGGCTTCGTCTTGCGTCTGTATCGCTTCGATTCCATGTTGCGCCATTATTTCTGCCTGTTCCCTGACAATGTCTGTCAGAAGCGTATTCACGGCGCACAGCCTGTCGATCAATTCAATCTGCGTCATTATTCTTCACTGGCTTCATACTCTTCGCCAGTAATTTCCTTGTATTCCTCTGCTGTGATTCCCTTGCCTGCTCTTTTCTCATTCAGGACAACCCATCCTTTCAAAGTGTCCTTCGTGATATAATCTTTGTCCCAGCGTTCCTTCAGCATGTCAAACTTCTTGCTGTGTACCTTTTCGGTTGTTTCTGTGACTGTTTCATTTGCCTTTGTTTCTGCCATGTCTTATCCCTCCATAAGTTCCTGCATCATTGCCATGTTCATTTCGATTGATGACATTGACTGCATGATCATCTTTGTCGCTGGGCTTTCAAGCTCTGCCTGAAGCTGCGCATATTCTTCCTGTGTCATAGTCCTTTCGCTGTACACATAGACAGTGCGGTCTTTTTCTCCGTCAATGCCCTTCCTGATCTGTTCTGCGATGTTCTTTCGCTGATAGACCACTGTCGGGCTTGATGTCGTGTCCCACTCTGTCGGCTTGTCCATACTTTCTGACTGATACCATTCTGACATCATTGTTCTTCACTCCTTTCTTTGAATGCTTGCTGACTTTCTTTTTCAGTTGCTTTATATTGACATATGGCTTGATATGATCTTCATAAAAGCCATAAGTGTCCGTATGTGTAAACCAGCCCATTGATGCCAGCATTGCTGAAGCATCATACCAGTTGACTTTCTCTTTCTTTGCGATTCTGTGTGCCTTCTTTGTCGCACGCTTCAGGATTGATTTGCGAAGCGTTGTGCGGTTGTAATGAAATACAAATCCCATGAAGTCCAGCGCACGCCCTCTGGTCTTCGGTTTTTCTTTTCCTGTCTTCTTGTCTATGACTGGCGGTGCTTTCCTGTCTGGATATTCAAAACGGAATACTTGCCAGTTGTATTTTATTTTCTGGTGCATTTCATTCTTCAGATAGTCTTGCATTGCTTCTTCCAGTCTGTGAAGTTTCTTCTTATTTCGACCGAATGCAACAATGTCATCTGCATATCTGATGTAATGATCAACGCCGCCCAGTTCCTTCCAGTCTTCAATAACCTTGTGATCGAACGGCTTGAAATTCAGCTATGTGAACCATTGTGAAGTCACGAACCCAAGTGGAAGCCCTGACAAAAATTCTGCATCCTGCCACTGTTCGTCCTTTATCCACATATCATCAAATTCAGGCGGTTTGACTGTCGCTTCATGTTCCATGACTGTGACACATAACCTGATGAATTTTTCATCATTAATCACGCGCCGCAGCTTCGTTTCTATGACGCGAATGTCTTCTGTATCAAAGCAATGTCGGACATCTGCCTTCAGGATATAGAACTTCTTGCCCTTATATCCTTTTATCCACTTTTCAACGCGTTTCTTTCCGCTGTGACATCCTCTTTTCGGTATGCTTCCCAGCGCGTGTTCATAAAGTCCATGAAGGATGATCGGCTGAAGCTGTTTGATGATGCAGTGATGCACAACCTGTTCATATTGATATTCAGGTTTTATGATCTCCCTGACTTTTCCGCAGCTGTATTCGTTGATCAGTTGTTTTCTATGCTCTGGCGGTTTGAATGTTTCTTCTTCAAGTATCTTCTGAAGTGCTTTCACATGTTCCTGAAGACATTGTGGATCAGGTCTGTCATTGCCGACTTCCCTTTCTTCCTTCAGCACTCTGGCAACTTCGGGACGCGTTGTCTTGCGCTTTGCTGCATCGTGAAAACATTGTCTGATGTTTTCTTCTTTCAGCATTTCATCAAAAATGTGTTTATATGTCTTCATTCAAAAGGTTTCCTTCTTAACACCTGTTGCACGTTCGCGGCTTTTGCCCTACTAGCACAACCCTTTCTTCGGTTTAACTTTCGCCAAGTGGCGCGGAATATCGTGTGCATTAGGTTGTTGTCCCATGATTGTTAAGAGTGAGAGCCGCCGATGTTCCAATTCGCATTCGAAGCAGTGTTGTTCAAATTCACATACGCGCCGCAGTTCGCGCCGTTGTTGGTGTTACCACCGACAAGCGCGACCGCAAGGCAGAAGCATCGGAAGGCGCACACAATATCCCTATATTTTCAATTTTCTTTATACTCACACTTCAAGGGGGATTGCTCCCCCTGTCCCCCTGTGCGGCTTATGCCGCCAAAGGTTCTTCGCAAGAAGGAGAGCCGCCGATGAGCCAAGACGCAACCGAAGCAGCGTTGTTCAAATACACATACGCGCCGCAGACCGCGCCGCTGCCGGTGCCACCACCGACAAGCAAGACCGCAAGGATCGCCATGTTGATCCAGTAATAGCAGCAGCGATATGTCGAAGAACTGCCGCCGACCGATTTGACAAATCGTCCGAATCTTGTCATCAATGTGTCTTTCTGATAGCCGCCATCTTTGCACGCTGTACCGACCTTCGTGAAGTCTTTTCCTGTCAGGTTGTATGGCGGCGACATCTTCACTTTGATCGTTCCGTTGTCGCACAGATAGCCCACAAGTCTGTCCCAGCGGTTGCCCCACAGCTTTTCGCAGTAGAACGCTTTCACTTCATGCGTTCCGTCATTGTACCCGAAGAACTGCCCTTTTGCGTCCAGCGTTCCTGTTGCAACTTTTCCATAGTCTTTCGATGAATCTTCGACATATGTGCTGCATACGCCCTGACCGAACTTCGCCTGAAAGTTTTCAGATTTACTGATCAATGTCAGAAGGCTTTCGATTAGGTTTCTTCTGCTCCATGAAATGATTGTCCAGCCTGTTCCGTTCGCTGCTGCCCTGTTGATCTCTGTCTGCGCGTTCGTGTTGCAGTCCAGCTTCTTTCCTGACAGGCTGCGAAGTTTCGCGCCGTCATAGCTGCCGCCGTACATAGGCATGTACATATGATCTGCGATTGTTCCGTCTTCGCGCATGAATGCGTCCGCGTGATAGCTTTCATCAACTCTTGTGTCAGATACGATAATATATTCATAATTTCCGACTTCATACTGGCACAGCCACATCAAAGGAAATTCAGACATCGCATTCAGTGTCGTTGATGCGTCCCCGACATCTGATGCAGTTCCGTCCAGCTTCTTTGAATGGTCTGTGTGGTTTAACTCATACGCAACTGTTCTGTCTGCCTTCAGCATGACTGGTCTGTTCTTCTTAACGAAGAACACTTCGCCCCATGAACCGAAGTCGAATGATCCGTCTGTGAAGTTCATCTTTGCTGGTGTGAATCCTGCTGCATCATACAGATATGTGATGCGCGTGTCAGGATTGCTGTCAGCCTTGTTAATCTTGATTCCATATCGCTTGACATTGCTGAATTTTCCATCTTTATCCTGAAGCTGTGCCAGTATTCCTGTTGTGTCAGCCTTCACAGCGTCAAGCGTTTCTTTGTCTGCTACATATAGCCTTGCCATTTCTTTTTCCTCCTGTTACGTTGTTTCTTCCAAGTACACAAGCCCTGCTTCAACGCCGATCGTGTACTTCTTCCCTGTTGCAGAATCCGACATTGAATTGATTCCCTTCTGGATGTCCTTGCAAGCTGCTGCGGCTGCTTTCGCGGCTGCTGCCTGCTGCTGTGCCGACTGTGCTGCTGCGTTCGCGGCTGATGTCGCCTGCTGCATGTTGTTGTTGAAGTTTTGAATCGTGTTGTACATCGTTTCAAGTGTCGGCGTATCAACAACCGCTGGAAGATCAAGAAACTTGTCTTTTCCGTTTCCGATCCTCAATATGTACTTGCCTGATGTGGTTTCTTCAACGCCCCATTCATTTACTTCAAGGATGCGTCCTGAAGCCTTCCAGTTCGCTGTCGTGTCCTTTTTCGGTCTGACTGTCCATGTTGCCATCGTGTTTCCTCCTTCCTACACTGTGCCTGCATCTGCTTCGCATTCCTCTGTTGTGAATGCTGTGCCGCCGTCACAAGTCATCGGATCAACGCTGAACGCTGTGCCGCCGTCAATCGTGCTTCCGACTGCTCCCTTGATGTCCAGCATCTTTTCATACATCTTCTGCAATTCTTCCTGTGACTTGTATGTCGCTTCAGCGCGTGCCGCCGCTGTATTTGCTGCGCCTGCTGCCGTATTTGCTGAAGAAGCTGCGCTGTTTGCTGCTCCTGTCGCTTCCTGCATGATCTGAAGCTGCTGTTGTCTTGCCGTTTCAGCAGTTTCCCTTTCCTGTTCGCTTTTCTTTCTTCGTGCTTCAGCGTTGATCCTGTCAACCTCTGCCGATGCTCTGGCAGCTTCAGCAACCTTCATCGCGGCTTCAACATTCAAGATGTCATTCTTTGTCGAAACGATGTTGTCGATGTACTGCTGCACTTTCTTTTCCAGTGCTGTGATCTCGTTGCAGCTTTCAATCGCAGCGTCATTTCTGTTCGTTTCTTCAATCTCAATCGTGAACGCCTGTGAAGATAACACATACACGTTTTGTGCGTCCCTGATCTCAATGTCGCAGTGTGCTGTTCCTGCTGCCGCAAGTGCCTGATTTGTCAGTTCGACCATGACTTTGTTGTCGGTCACTGTGCATTCGTTATAACAAAAGTGTTTGTCTGGCTTTTTGATATTCGCAATTACGATGTACCCTGTCGGGATCGTGAACACCTTGCCATTGTTTGTTAGCGCGATCCTGATGAATCGTGTGCGCTTGTCGCCCTGCTTCGCTGATGCCATATACAAGCGTTCATCGCCTGTCAGTTCCAGTGTTATGTCAGTTATTAGCTGCATCGCCATTGTCGTCCCCTCCTTCCTGATCGGTGTCAGGTTCGGCCTTCAATGTCTTCTTTGCTGCTGCCTTCGCTTTTTCAAGTTCTTCCTTCAGCTGCTTGATTTCCTGTTGTGCATCGTTCACTTCTTTGTTGTATGCGTTCAGCAGTTCCATCTTTGATTGTGACTTCACTTCAGACAGTATGTCAGCCAGCACGCCTTCCATGACTGTCGCTGACAGATCGTGTTCTGTGCTGATTGTTGCCATTGCGTTCAGGATTTCTCCTTTCGCGCAAGCAATTCTTTGTTCGATCGGTTTCATGTGCCATCCTCCTGTTATTCCAGCGCAGCTTCCTGATATGCAAGTATCAAGTCCAGCTTTGAATCCATCTGCGCAAGCATCGTGTTTTTGATCTGCTGTTCCTTTGTTTCTGTTTCTTCTTCTGTGATTCCTCTTTCGCCTTCAGGCAGATCAAGGATCATTTCTTTTGTTTCCGTCTTTGTATCTTCTTCGATTATGATTTCTTTGCTCATTATATATTCGCGCTCCCTTGTGGTACTGCTGTAATCATTCCACCTCTGACACTGATTGATGATGTCGTCCAGCCGACTGTTCCGTTTCCGTTGTCGTGAATTTCTGTCACTATCGGTATGCTTTTACCATCTGCCACGCCGTAGCCGTTTATATTGACATCGTGAAGATCAACATTGTACATGTCGAACCAATGACCATAAAAGTCGCATCCCAGATGGATGCCGTACTGGTCATATATACTATTCGCGCGTGAGAAGCACAGCATTGTTGTGTATGATCCTGTGCCCTGTGATTTCATCTGTGCAAATGCCATGTATTTGCCCTGATAGTCCAGATCGAACACAAGCCCTTTGTGCGCGTTGTTCCCCGACCATTCGTTTGTCCCTATTTTTCCAACATAATACCCATCACGATAGAAATGATTTCCTCGTTCGTCAAATACTGCTCTTTTTTCTGCTGCCGTCACATCGCCGTTGTAGATTGCAAGCTGACCATATTCCAGCTGAATGTATTTGCTGTTATTATTCCAAGCCACACGCACGTTGTAGGCGTTCTGTGTGATCTTTGTTCCGAACTCCGAATTGTTGACCTTCTTGTTGACTTCAGTCGTGATGCTGTCGGCTTTTAATTTGATAGCCGCGTTCATTTCCTTTGTCGTTGAATACTCTTTCAGCTTTTTATCGGTTTCATCGTTCGCATTTTCTTCAGCCGTGTCCGCTACTGACTGTGCCAGTTCGTTTGCACTCTTAATCTTCTCTGTGACTGTCGTCTTCGTTTCATAGGTCTTTGACACGCCCAGTTCGATTTCTTCCTTCGATGCTGTTATGTGTGTTTCGACTTCTGTTTTCGTGTAATATCCATCTTCAAGAACTTTCTTCGCGCTGCTGTTGGCGATCTTGATTGCTTCTGACTTCGCCTGATCCGTTGCTTCCTGCTGTACTTCAGCAAAAGTCTTCGTTGCGTTTGAAAGTTCGACAGTGTTGCTTTGTGGGCTTTCTGGATATTCCGTCAGCTTCACAATTCGCTGCTTCTCTTTTGTCTTCGTTGACTTGCTGATCATCCAGACAGTGTCGCCGATGTCAAAATCAAATACGCTGCTGTATTTCTTTGATTGCCTTGCAAGGTCAATCACATCTGCTTTGTATGCAACATAAGGCTTCGACATTTCTTCCAGCTTTGCGATTCCATCTTCGATCAGGCTTGTTGTGTTTGTGTATCTTTCATCGCTCCACACATATGTCTTGATCTTGCTGCTGTATTGATAATTTTCAAGATACGGCTTGCCAAGCCATTCGATTCCGATTCCATCTTTACCAAGTGGGATCAGTCGTGTATAAAAATCATATGTGTCTGAAGTCACTGTCAGCTTCTTCAGGTTCAGTCCTTCGATGAAATATCGTCCGCGGTCTGCTCCGATCTGTTCGTATATATCAATCGTCTTTTCAAGGCTTCTGATCTTGCATTCAACGCGGTATGTTGACAAGCAGTCTTGAAGGACATCCCATGCGTTTGTTTCTTCGTCCTTGTTGATCGTCCTTTTCTTCATGATCTGGCACACGCCAACCTTCCAGCCTGTTCCTTCAAAGGCAAATTCAAGACACGCCCTGATCGTCTGTTCCTTGCTTTCAAACCCATAAGGGAACACCGCCCCTTCAAGTTCTTCGACATTCAGCTGCGCTGTGTACTCATTAAACTGCACACCTGTCTTCTTTTTCCTGATTACATATTCATCATCTTTTGTCCTGATGTAATATTCTTCTTTCAGTTGGTCAACCTTTTCGCCATCTGAAGGATATTTGAAAGACAGTTCCCTGTCGCCAGAATTAAGCGTCTTCACGATCTTGCGATCTTTGAAGCCCTTCAGGATTCCGACACGCTGCTTTTTGTCATTAAAAATCTGCATCCGTCTTCCTCCTTATATCCACATGGGCTTGTACCTGATCCGAACGACTGCATCTGCGTTTGAAAACTTCAGGGCTGTTTGCTGCTGCGCGATTGCTGGGAACTTCCACAAGTCAACATTTCCGAATGCGTCCGCGCCATTGTTCGTGATGCGTCCTTCTTCTCCGTCAATGATGATCGTCTGCCCTGCTGCCAGCTGTTCCACGATGATGTCGTCTTCAAATCCACTGATTTTATAATTCTTCAACGCCTTCTTCGCATAGACTTCAATGATCGCTGGTGCTTTTCGTGTCCCTTGTCGATCAATCGTTGTCTGTGTGATTCCGTCATATTCCAGATTTAATTCATCATCAAAAAAATAGCCTTCAAGAACGATGTTCAGCTTGTATCTGGTTTTCACTTTCATTTTTGAATAGTCGCTGCTTGCTGTGTATGCCTTGAACTTTCCTTTGTAGCCATCCACTTCCAGCACGCTTGACTTTGTGAAGTTTTCCAGAAATGCTGACATCTTCCTGATCAGGCTGTTTCTATCCTTGCCCCTGAAGTACATGCACAGCTTCAGTTTTCCCAGTTCCATGTCTGTTTCAAATTCTGTCGGAAGGATCGCGCCTGTCACGATCTCATAATCGACAGCAAGCGAAGGTGGCAGCACTTCGGCTGTCAGCTGCTTCGCATTGTATTTTCTTGCGTCTATACCATTAACTTTCATACTGCCTTACCTTCCTTTCCTTTTATCTTCTACAAGCTGTTCATCCACCTTCGTGTATGTTTTGCTTGCAATTTCTTCGCCGTCAATATATGTGTGGTTTTCGACTTTCACGTTTGTTCCTGATTCAATCTTTTTCAGCTTTTCATCAAGCATTGTGTTTAATTCCTGATAGAATGGCTTCAGTGGAAGGATCGCTTCGCCGCCTGTTTCTGGTTCTCCACCAGCAAGCAGCGTGTTTCCGTTCATTCCGAAGATCATTGAATCATTCATAATTGCACCATTCTTGTACCAATCTATCGAAAAATGTGGGACTGAAGGTGGATTCAGGCTGAAGCTGCCTGTGATCTTCGGGTGCGGCAATTTCAGCTTCGGAAGTGACCAGCTGAAGTTGAACTTCGACTTGATCGCTTCGATTGCATTATGCACTGCATTCTTTGCAGCGTTGATCGGTGTCGTGATTGCATTCTTGATCGCATTCCAGACCGATGTTGCTGTTGATTTTATGCTGTTGAATACGTTGCTGACTGTTGATTTTAATGTGTTGAACACGTTGCTGACTGTGTTCTTGATGCTGTTCACAACATTGCTGATCGTGCTGCTGATGCTGTTCCAGATTGATGTCGCTGTTGACTTCACATTGTTGAATATGTTGCTGACTGTCGTCTTGACCGCATTGAATACATTCGTGATCGTGTTCTTGATGCTGTTCACAACATTTGACACTGTCGTGCTGATTGCCGTCCACACTGTCGTGAATACGCTGCTGACCGCGTTCCATACTGTCGTGATAATATTCTGGATCGTCTGCAATGTCGTCTGTATCTTCGTGCTGATCGTGTTCCAGACATTCGACACTGTCGTGCTGATTGCCGTCCACACTGTCGTGAATACGCTGCTGACCGCGTTCCATACTGTCGTGATAATATTCTGTACAAACGTGATTGCTGTCTGTATCTTTGTACTGATTGCATCCCAGATTGAAATAATTGTTTCTTTGCAGTTCTCCCAAATGAATCGGAACGGAACTGTCAGGATTTCAAAAGCTGCGCTGAAAAATTCTGCAATCGCCATGATCACAACTGTGATCACATTCTTGATCGTTTCAAAGACTGTTGATACAAAGTCCCTGATTGTCGTGAATATATTGCTGAAGGTGTTCCAGATGCCTGTCAGTACATCTGAAATTGTCGTGCTGATCGCTGTCCACACTGTCGTGACTGTGTTCACTATTCCGTCAAGTATGCCAGAAAAGAACGATACAATGCCATTCCAGATGTTTTCAAAGGTTGTCTTGATACTGTTCCACACTTCGTCCCATGACGTTCCAAACAAGCCCAGAAATGCGTCAACAACGCCTTTGATTGTGTTCAGAATGTTGTCGATATATTCCTTCAGCCCATTCCACACGCTTTCAAATATGCTTTTCACTGCGTCCCAACATCCCTGCCAGTTGCCTGTGAATAATGACACGAAGAAATCGAACACGCCTGTGATTACATTCAGCGTTGTTTCAATGAAGATTGCAATATTATTGAACACTCCTTCGATGATCGGTGCTAATACATTGCAGAAGCCTTCCCAGATTGCCTTGACCACTTCCCCGAAGTTTTCAAAATCGAAGCCCAGCGAATTGAGTCTGTCAGTTATGTGCTGCCCGAACTCTGTGAACACCGACTTGATCCTGTTCCAGATTTCCGTGATCTTGTTTCTGAAGTCTTCATTCGTCTTCCACAGTGTCACAACGACTGCTGTGATCCCTGCGATTGCTGCTATTGCAATTCCGACTGGCGATGTGATCGCTGTAAGTGCGCCTTTTAATACAGCCATGCCGCCTGTTGCTCCTGATGCTGTCGTTCCCATTGTCGCCAACTTGCCGACAACTTTTCCGATTCCTGATGATAACTGTCCAGATACGCTGATAGCTTTTCCGACTATCGTCAGCAAAGGTCCGATCGCAGCCACAACGCCTGCGATCTTCAGGATCGTTTCTTGCTGCTGTGGACTTAATGCTGCGAACTTGTCTGCAAGTTCTCCAATTTTTGCCACTGCCTTTTCCATGAATGGCATAAGTGAGTTGCCGATAGTTATTCCGACATCTTCCAGCTTTGACTTCAACTGTGTCAGTCTTCCCAGAAGGTTGTCTTGCATTGTTGCCGCCATGTCTGAAGCTGTTCCATCGCAGTTCTGAAGTGCTTCAGAATAATCGCTGAAGGACATTCCCGATGCAATCGCTTCGTCTGACAGTCCTGACATGATCGTCTGCAATGCACTGAACTGGTTCGTTCCTGCGATTGTCTTTGCAAGGTTCGCTTGCTGTTCGTCTGTCAGGTTGTTCCATACTCCGCGCACGCCTGTCAGAATACTTGACAAGCTGTTCATGTTGCCCTGCGCATCGTACACTTTAACACCGTACTTCGACAATTCCGTTGCGCATCCTTTTGTGTCTGTCGCAAGTCTGGTCATAATAGCGTTCAGGGCTGTTCCTGCTTCTCCACCCTTCACACCAGCGTTCGCCATTGTCATCAATACTGCTGTTGTTTCTTCTACCGAATAGCCCATTGAATCCGCTGTCGCAGCGCAGTTCTTGTATGCTTCGCCAAGTGCTTCGGTTGTTGTGTTTGAATGGCTCATTGCGTAAGCCATTTCATCTGCGAATTTTCCAGCGTCCTTCGCCGATAGTCCGAACGCTGTCAAGTAGTCTGTGACGATGTCTGAAGCTGTTCCCAAGTCCATCGCCGATGCTGCTGCAAGATTCAGGATGCCGCCGATGCCTTCCAGCATGTCATCTGTCTTCCAGCCAGCAAGTGCCATATATTCAAACGCTTCGCCTGCTTCGGTTGCTGAATACTTTGTATCACGCCCCCACTGACGCGCCGATTCTGTCAGCCTGTCTGTGTCCTCTGCTGTTGCTCCGCTGATTGCCTGCACTTTTGACATTTGCTGTTCAAAGTTTGCTGCAACTGTTACTGATGCCGCTGCCACGCCGCCGATCGCGGCTGTGACCTTCATCATGTGCTGTCCTGCTGTCTGCACTGCCTGTCCGACTTTTCCAGCCTTTTCCGCGTATTCATCGAACTTCTGGCGTGCAAGTTCCGCATTGACATCACGAAGCTGCACTTCCATGTTCGCAAGGTCAGCTTCAGCCTGTGTGACTGCTGCGCCCTGTTTCTTCACTGCTGCTTCATACTTCGTTGTTTGCGCTTCTGTTGTTGCCAGCTGCTTTTCTGCTTTGTCCAGCTCTGTTTTTAATTTCTTTGTTTCCTCTGAATTTTCGCCAGTCGCTTCCTTGCTTTCTTCATATGCTTTTGACAGTTCTGCGACTTTTGCCTTCAGTTCTTCGCTTTTTTTCTTGTTGTTGTCCAGTCTGGTTGTAAGTGTTTCATAATGTGACTTGCAGTCCTCGACTTTCGTCTTCTGGACATCCATTTTCTGTGTAAGTTCGCTGATCTTTGCCTTTAACGCGTCAGATTTCGTGCCGTACAGCTTTGCATTTGCCGCAGCAAGGCTGTATTCTGACGACAGCTGCTTCATACTTGCGACCGCCGCCTTCATTGCTGCCTGATATTCTGACATTGAAGCACCGATCTTGATTGATGCCTGCGCCATATATGCACGTTCCTTTCATCACTTCTCGTTGATGGTCTTGATCTCGAACGCCACATGATCCAAAAGGCTCATAATATCCGACTTCATAACATTTGAAAGTGAATCGTTCAGCCCTTTTATACACAATTTCACAACCCTGTCCACATTGTCGCGGCATACTTTCCAGATGTTTT
Organism: Roseburia sp. OM02-15; assembly: GCF_003481835.1. NCBI lineage: Bacteria > Bacillati > Bacillota > Clostridia > Lachnospirales > Lachnospiraceae > Roseburia > Roseburia sp. OM02-15. The sequence continues at coordinate 29,849 of NZ_QULX01000015.1, read as the reverse complement.
CATCGTCAAGCTGATTTTCAGCTTCGTTGTATCCGTTTTCTTCATCGTATTCATCGAATGCCGACTTTTCCTTCTCGACTTCCTCTGGTCTGTTTGGGTTTAATTCAAGGAATTTTTGCGTGATGATGTCCTGCATCACAAAATGAATCATCTTTGCTGCTGCCAGCTGTTCCGCGACATCTGCCTTCAGCACTTCCCTTTCGGATATTCCGAAGACCATCTTCATAATTGCCGCATTGAACTGAAAAGCCGATGCAACATCATCGCCGCCATTCTTTTCCATTAGTTCTGTGTATGCTCTGTACTTTTCAACTGACACTGAAGTGCATATGTATTCTTTTTCATTGCAGATCAGTGTCAGTTCGGGTATTATTTGCCATTTGAAAAATTTTCTTGTAACTTCTCGACCTTTGCGTTGACCTCATCGCCTAATGATGTTTCGATTGACGCAAATTCCATGATAATTGCAGCCACGCCCAGTCCTGTGTCCTTGTCCTTCAACTCGTCAACAGTGAACTGGTTGCCGTATACCATGCAGATGCAGTCCATCATTTTTCGGAACTGCGCGGCTGTATACAGTCCGTTCTTCTTTTCAGTTCCCATGATGTCGTCCCTGATCTCAAGGTATTCCATGTATGTGTCAACATCCATCTTCGGCATTTCATACTTTTTGTTGTTGATAATTACTTCATGTTTCATGTGTTTGCCCTCCTATTGTTCTTTTACGCTGCTTCTGTTGGCTCTTGTACTTTTCCAAACCAGTTTTTGATCGCTGTCGCTGCGTCCGTGTGTTCTGCCAGAAGGTTGCTTTCATCAACCTGTGTTTCAAAGTTTCCGTCACATGCGCGTTCGTAAAAGCTGCCCTTCAGTGTTGCTGTCTGTGTTGTGACTTTATCTTCCTGTGTCTGATAGTTGTCGTCATATCCCTGTCCGAATGTTCCGACATAAAGCCATACAAATTCGTATTTGCCATTCAGCTTCTTTGCTCTATATCCGACAGCGACTTCAGGTGCTTTGTCGTCCTTGTTTTTTACAAGCCAGCCATTCTTGTATAAATGACCGAACAGCATTGCTTTGTCCTGCGGTGCAAGTGAATTGACTTCAAACTCCACGTCTGTTCCTTCGTAGGTTTCAACTGTGTCCTCCACTCCATCGTCGCTGTAAATTTTTTCAACACTGAATTTATCAGACACTTTTCCTGAAATGGCACGCGCAAGTTTGACTGGTGTGCCTGCTGCGTATGCTGTCGCATCGTTCTGTGTTACTGGTGCGACATAAATGTCACGAAACGACTTTGTTCTTGATCTGATGATCTGCTGCTTTCCTGCTTCACTCATTCTTCTTCGTCCTCCTGTTCTGCTTCTTCTGCCGCCATGAACCTTGCGGCATTCATAAATATTTTTGTATCTGTTTCAAGATTGTCATTTGCGCCCATGAATGCGAATCCTGCCTTTTTCATAAGTCGCTTGATTCTCTTTTTTAACCTGATTTGATCTGTGCTTGACCAGATGCACACTTGCACTGCTGCGATCTCGACTTCTTCGTCATCATCCGAATGTTCGCCGCCGTAGTCCCCCAGATTCCACACAGTCACATGCAGTCCCTTGATGTCTGCGTCATACCAGCCCTGCTGCACTGTGATTCCTTCTGCTTCCAGCACTGCAAGCGCATCCAGTGTCTTCTTCACAATGTCCATGTGTCATCCTCCCAGCTTTTCATTCAATAACTTCTGATATTCCTGATCCGCTATCGTGTCCCACTGTCCGCGGCATTCTTCCATTGTGTTGTAAAGGAAGTCTTGTGGGGGCTGTTTCGTTGTCCCCCACTCTACAAATTTCATATAAAACCAATTTTCAGCATCTCCTAGAAGCGTCCAGCCGACTTCGCCGCCTTTTGTTGTCGCTTTCGTGGGGATATTATCCGCAGCGTGTCCAGAAGGTCTGTATCCCTTCTTTCCTGACTTTGAATTGTCTGCTGACCTTGCCATAACCGCCTTCATTCGTGGTTCGGTATAATCAACAGAACGCTGGAATATCTGCTTGTTTGTCTTTCTGATTTCTGAATCGCTCGCAAGCGTTTCCAGTCTGTTTTGAAGTTCTTTCAGTCCTTCAAATTCAAAAGTCACTTTCATGCTGCTTCCTTTCCGTGTCAGAATCTGACACATCTATGTGACGCGGTTCGCCTTCAGCTGTACATATTGCTTGTCATTCTGTCTGAAGTCCCTTGCGAAAATATTGTATTTTTCGCCTTCGTACTCCACGAAGTAGTCCTTCAGGTGTGCTGCTATCTCTTTGACCTTCTTGCAATACCTGACTTTGTCAAACACAATCGTGTCTTCCAGCCTGATTTCTATTGCCTTGTACAGTTCTTTTCCGTAAAGGCTGCCGATCTCGCACCAGCATTCGTGATACAAGATCGGTTCTATTTCCACTCGCCTTCCATCAACTTTCCCGTACTGATATTTGTATATTTTGATCCTTGCGCTTGACATATCACTTCAACCTTTCTTTCAGCATCATCGACTGCACCGCGAATCTGACTTTGTCGTCTGTTGGTGCTGTTCTGTCCCTGTTGTCGTAGGCTTCTTTGACATACATGCAGATCAACAGTTTCTGGCGGTTCGTGAGTGCTTCAGGATTGAAGTCTTTGATCAGGTCTGTCATTTCTTCAAGTACTGCTGCATAAATCAGCTTGATCACTTCATCGTCATCGTCATAGTCGATACGACAATATGCCTTCAGTTCTTCCAGTTCCATGCCTTTTCCTCCTCTCCTGAAGTCTGCTGCCATTAACCAGCAACAGGAACTGTGATTTCTCCCTTGATGACTGCTTCTTCATCAAATGCCTGCACATCGAATCTGTCACGCACCTTGATTCCTGTCTGGTCTTTCGCCCATAAATCGCCAGCTTCGGTTGAAAGTTCGATGCTGATCTTCTCGCGGTCAAATAAAGTGATTGCTTCCTTCAAGTCGCCCATATAAAGTGGGTACTTGTACGCTGACACATTGCTTCCATCAGTCTTCACTTCGACATTCTTCAAAACTTTGTTGCTGACCTTCTTGATCGGATATACACCAAAAAGAAGCATCTTTGTTTTGTCTGTGACATCTGGCTGCAAAATGTAGTCGCCGCGTTCATCCTTTAATGTGTCAAGATAGTTGAATCCTGACTGGTTTGTCAGAACGATTGAAGACGCTGCAATCGCTGGATCAAGTGTCACATTGAAGACTGTCTTCAGATCGTCCACAGTGCTGATTGCAACTTCTTTCGTGTTTGTAATCTCTGCAAGTTTCTTCAGGATCGCGGCGTTTCTTGTGGCTCTTGACTTCTTCGCGATCCACTTATTCAGGAAGCCCAGAATGTTTTCTGCTGTGTCCTGAAGAAGTTCGCGTGTTACTTTCAGGATGCCGCCCTTCTTGCCGATCTTGTACTTGATCTGTCGCAATTTCGGTGTTTCTTCCTCTCCGAACTCTGCTGCTTCATCTACATCATCCCATGGTGTCGAATCTGCATCTTTTTCAAGCACTCTGCTTCCTGACAGTGTGCTGACAGGCTCAACATTGACATACTGTTCAAGGTCGTCATCTGTCCTTCTTAATTCGTGGATGTCTGTCTGAATGTCCTGTGGAACTGTGAAGCCGCCGTCCTCGTCTGTCTTCTCCGACATTGCATCCATGATCTTCTTGTCTTTCTCGTCCATTTTTGTCTTGCGCATTCCGCAGACAATACGATTGACAAATGCACGCGCAATGTCTTTCTTTGAAGGTGCTTTGTCTTTTCCTTCAACCCTTGTTGCTTCGTCCTTGTCAAGCTGGTCTTTGATGCTCTCGTCCTCGTCATCCTCTAAATCCATAAGGATGTTGAAACGATCCTGCATGTCCACAAGTTCTGCTTTTGCTTCCTTTGCTTCCTTTGTTTTTCCCTCATTCACAAGGGCTTTGATTGCGTTCTTTTTGTCGTTGATCTTTTTTAATAACGCTCTTGCTTCTTTGCTCATTGCTTTTTCCTCCGTTTTCTTAAATTCCATACATGTACAGATCGCCCAGAATTTCTTCTGTTTCGTCTGCCTGCTGTTGTCTTGCTTCGATGTCTTCAGCTGTTTCAGTCTTCATTCCTGTTGGCGCATGTTTGAATCTGTCTATCATGTAGCCGACACATGCTGCGACTGCTTCCGCTGATTCATCCACTTTGATGTTGAAATAGTCTGAAGCGCGACACTCTGATGCTTCGCTTTCCGACATCCATGTTTCTGCATTGATCAGTTCTTCAAACTGGTCTGCTGTCACGCCTTCCTTTGCTTTTGTCATGTAGATGTCTGTGATCATCTGCTGACAGCTGTCAAGCTGGCTTATAACCGCCGCGAAGTCGTCTGCATTGCCCCACGCCATTGTCAGCGGCTTGTGAATCATAATCTGTGCGCCTGTTGACACAACAATGTCATCGCACGCCATAAGGATCACGGATGCGATTGACGCTGCAATTCCGTCCACAATGCCTGTGATATGTCCTTTGTGGCGTTTCAAAATGTTGTATATGCCAATTCCTGCGAATACATCGCCGCCACAGCTGTTGAAGTACACTGTCAGTTCTGCATTGTTGTCAATGCCGTTCAGAAAGTCTGTGATGTCCTGTGGACAGGTGTCTTCTGATGTCCACTTGTCCCACGCCGAAGATACAATGTCGCCGTATATGTACAGTTCAACGCCGCCTGCTGCCGCGTCTTTGATCTGCATGAAGCCGACATTTTCAATCGTTCTTTTCGTTCGATTTCTTCTTGTGAAGTTCATTTTCTTCGCCATCGTCTTCCCCTCCTTCCTGATCGGTGTCAGGTTCATTCGTTTCGGCTGTTTCCTGCTCCTGTTCATCCTGATCCGTATTTTCGCCGCCTTCTGTGTTTGGCTCATTTATAGGATTGTCAGAATCGCTGTTTTCTTCAGTGTCCTGTTCTTCAGCTTTGTCATATGCTACCCCGACTTTCGTCAATGGCACATAAGTTCCATTGACAATCAATGTGTCGCCGCCTTCCATATCCATCAAATCAAGTTTTCTTCTAGCTTCGTTTACTGTTTCGATGCCGTTGTTGATTCCTTCTTTCAGGATTTCCATTTGCGTCTTGCTGTCGGTACGAAGCAATACTTTTTCATTCATTTTGAAGTACAGTCCGTCTTCCATTTCGTCATCCGATAATAGCTTGTAGTTCACTTCTTCTTCGTACTGCTTCAGTACGAAAAGCATTGTGTCCACGTAGAATGACAGCTGCTGCATTTCTGAATTGCTGTATGATGATTTTTCATAGTCGTTGATCTGGTTCGGCTTGATTCCGAATGCTGCTGCAATCTGAAGTGCAGAATATTTCTTCAATTCAATGAACTGTGAATCTGTCAGTTTAATATCCAGCGGTGTCAACTTCATTCCCAGCGGCACAGGAAGAATCTTGCCTGTGTTCTGACTTCCTGCTCCGAAGCGTTCAAAAGTCTGTCGCAGCTTTGTGACTGCATCTTCATTCAGTTCGCCTGTGTATTCCAGCACCGCTTTCGCTGTCAAGCCGTTTTTATACAAATTATTCAGGAAGCGTTGTGATTCAATCACGCCTTCAACAGTCTGCTTCAGGATGTATTGCACTGGTAGTCCGACTATCCCGTTCAGGCAGTGTGAAGTCTTGAGATGCAAGACATCTTCTGTCCTGAATATGTACTGTTCGCCTGAATATTCATCGCTGTACAGATACCAGATTTTCCCTTTGCCAGCAAAAATGCCTTTGTCGTCAACTATGATCTGCACCCTGTTCGATGGCATGATCCACATGTCCAGTGCTTTATATTCTCCACCATATTTCTTGCGCTTGAACTTCCTGCGTACATAGACATATGCGTTTCCATAATGGTTTCTGTTCATTTCTACTGCATTCCAGAAGGTTGTCGGCGTCATAAAAGGATTCGGGCGTTGCTTCATAAGCCTTGCAATGTCGTTGTCTATCGGCTCACTGATGCCCTTGTTTGTTTTCTGATATAGTTTCCATGGCATCTTCGCGACTGTTTCTGACATCATTTTCAAACAAGTGAAGTATGTCACGTCAGCTGTCGGGTTCTTACTTTCGCTGTCGCGCTTAATCCCAACCCATTCCAGAAACGATTCATCATTCAGTGTTGCTGTATCTGTTTCAATATTCATTCCGAATGCTTTCATAATTCCTTTGTTCAGTGTTTTCCACATGTTCAACCTTGCGCACCTCCCTTCTGTCGCAATTTCTCTGTTCCTGCGAACCAAATATCAAGGTATCTGTTGACATCTGGCTTGATTTCGCCCTTCATTGCCATCATCCATGCATCAATGATTGCATCCACGATGTCGATTCGCTCTGTTGCGTATTCTTTATCAATTTTTATTTCCCCGAAGCTGTTTGAAGTCGTCTTTGCGTTCGCAATAGACCACTTTGTTGCTTCGCTTCCGTCATGTTCGACATGCCCTGCTTCCAGTTCCAGCCTGAAGTCAACTGTCGGATCGTTCAATTCTCTTGCTGACTGTTTCACTGCGATGCTGTCGAATCCCAGTGCTTCCAAGTCTGTCAGGAACGCTGAAGCATTGTGCGGATCGTAGCAAATCCACTGCACATCCAATTCATACAGCTTCACGATCTTCTGCAAGTACGCGATTATGTACTTGTAGTCTGTTTTTACGCCGCCCATCGTTTCAGTGACTTCGACAAGTCCCTGTCTGATCCATAGATCATAAGGCACACGATCCGTCTTGATGTGTTCTTCAACTCTCCTTTTCGGAATGAAGCTGTGTGCGTGTACGAAGTAACATTTGTCTTCGCCGCGCATGAATGGGATCACGATTGCGATTGATGTCAAGTCGCCGCCTGATGACAGGTCAAGTCCGACATAAGCCTTCTGACCTCTGAAGTCAGCCAGCGTCTTCTTGACTGCTGCCCTTGTCCAGACATCCATGTCCTTGATATAGACATCGTTTGTCCACTGAATCCACATGTTGAGCTGCTTGACAATGAAGTCGCGCAGTGTTGATCCTCCCATTTCCTTTGCTGTTGCAGCAATCGGGATCATGTTCTGCAATGCATCCCTGTCATATTCCAGAATCGGGTTTGCCTTGATCCAGTTTTCAGGTGTCCACATGTCGTCAGATTCATTCATTTGCGCAATGTAAATGAACTGTGAATCATTGCTTGCGATACCCTTTAGGACTTTCACGCAGTATTCGTATAGCGCGAAGCATGGCGATTTCAGATCAAATCCTGCTGTCGTGATCACGCTGATCAGTGCCGACTTCATTTTCTTGATACCGCCTTCAAGCAGCTTGTACATCTGATCATCTTTGTGTGCGTGATATTCGTCCACGATTCCCAGATATGGTCTGAAGCCGTCAATTGACTTTGTGTCGCCTGACAGTGCCTTGATCTTGCTGTGTGTGATCTTGCAATCAATTGTTGAATTGTGTTCGTGAATCTTGAAGCACTCTGACAGATCGCTGTCAGAATTTATGAACTTCACAATTTCGTTGAAGACAATCATTGCCTGATCCTTCTTTGTGGCTGTACAGTAAACCTGACCATATTTGTACTTGTCAAAATTGCCGTAATAAGCCGCCAGAATACCATTCAGGAATGACTTGCCGTTCTGTCGCCCCAGCTGTATATAACTGGTTCTGAATCGTCTGTGATGTCCGTCTTTAGTTCTCCATCCGTTCAGACTTCCTAAAATGAAGCACTGAAACGGATATGCTGTCACTGGCTGTTCTTCTTCGCCTTCCGCAATGGTCAGCGTTTCTGCGAAGTCAATGATCCTTTCTGCTTCTTCAACATCAAAGTAATAGCGATATGGCGCAGCTTCAGCCGCTTTCATGTCGTCTATATGTCTTTGACATGCTGCTTTGACCAGATCGCCAGCAACAATCTTGTCCGCAAGGACATCCAGCGCGTATTGTGTAGTTCTATCTGTTGTCATGCGTTCGCCTTATGCGAATTTCGCGAACTTGTTTTCTTTCGGTGTTTCCTTGTCTGCTTTTGGCACTACAAGGCGACAGCGGCTTGACACTGTCAGTCCGAAGTCCGCAGCCCCCTGACGACATTGTTTGAAATATCTGTCTTGAAGTAGCGCAAGTCTTTCCACTTCTCCGTTCACGACTTCTTTTCTGATCTTCACTGGCTGTCCGTATTCGTCCAGCTGCTTTGTTTCGATCTCAATTTCCACCATGATCGGTTGTCTGTTCAGTTCTTGCGTGACTGCGATGTATTTTTCTTGTGCGATGACCAGTCTTGCAAGCGCATCAACATCAAGATTTGATATGAGGTCAATCGCACGAAGTTCCTTCACGATTTTCTTGAAGGTTCTTTTTTGTGTCGGCGATAAGTATTGCGGTGCTGTCACTTTATCCGCAGCCGCTTTCACTTCTGTTCGCTGACGTTCTTCAATTTCAGCTTTTGTCAGGTGTTTTTTTCCTTTTGCTTGTACCAGCGCGATCGGCTGTCGTTGTCCTGCCATTCTTCTGCGACCTCCCTTCTTTGCTGGTTTCCTTGCGGTGTGTCAGAATCTGACACGCACCCTTTTCGGATGCCCTGATCTGGATTTTCCGTGGGGAGTTTTCTCCACGGAAAAGGGGAAGCGCGACTAAATAAACTTAACCCGATACTTTTTCATACTCCCCCTGTCGCCTTCCAGTGGCGTTCTATCAGGTCATACAACATCTTTTGTGTCGCTTTTTTCGTCTGTTCATCCTTGCTGTACAAGGCTTCAATAATTCCATGACTGTGATTGCTCAATGGGATCAGATTGGTTGCATCAAGTCGTCTGTTCCAGTCGTCTTCAATAGGTGTGATATGATGCACCATGTCAGCTGTCTGTATTACATGCAGCACATAGAAGGCATATATATCAACGCCATCAAACCGCCTGATTGTTTCGGCTCTTGTCTTCCTCCACTCACTTGATACATAGAAGGCTGCTGTCTTCTTGTTTCTTCGGTGTTTGTTGTATTCCATGTGTCTTGACTGCTGCCCTGCTGCCTTCGCTGCACAGGCTTCACATTCAGCTATATTCTGTGGTATTAAAGCCCCACATCTGCACTTGTGAAATAACAAACCCTTGCACCGCCTTCCTACTGCTGCATATGCTTCATATATCCGTCTGTATAGGCTCTATACGCAGCCACTTATATATGCCCCTTATATATGCCCTATATATGCGCCCCTGTCAGGTATGCCCCTATATAAAGCCTTGTTTTTATGCTTCCTGTGGATGCCCTTATATAAGCACCCACATTCCGCAAATAAGAGGGCAGAAATGCAATAAAAAAGACCGATTCAACACTTCTGTGCTGTTTCGGTCTTTCTGTACAACATTTCACGATACTATTTTACTTTAGGATGTCCCCTATAAAAACCCCCACTTTTCCCACGCTTTTCCCATGCTTTCACTGTCGTTTCCCTCGAAAAAAGCCTTTTTTCAGATCGCGTTTTTCAAATTCCGTTAATTCCGAATAATTTGACGGACATTTTTTTCAAAATCGCTTTAGACCAGTTTGAAGGGCTGTTTTTTCCACAATTCAGCCGATCCGCAATCTCTTCAAAGGTCAATCCGTCAATATAGTGCATTCTGAACGCTTCAAACTTGTACAATGTGCCTTCTTTCCTGCTTTCGGCTTCCAGTTCGGTCAATGCCCTGTCAATGTTAATTATCATCATCGCCGTGACCATTTTTGCTTCCTTGACAGATTTCAGCTTTGCATTTTCGCCCTTCAGGACGCTGTATGCTGCTTCTGCGACCTCTTCTTCTTCCGTGATTGCATTATTTATATATTTTTTCAGGTCGATGTACGATTCCATCAATCTTCGTGTGTTATACAGTGTTTTCTTCTTCTCTGCCCTCTTTTCTTCGATTCTGACTTCAGCAAATGCCCTTCGCACCGCGATCCTGATTGCTTCCGTCATGTCCTGCTGTGTTTCATCGCTATTTTGCACATTGCACACCTTCTTCCCTACTTCTTAGGCTTTCGCCTTTTATTCTTTCTGGCTTTTTCAAGTGCCTTCGCCCTGATCATCGGCATTCCTTTCATTTTGCGCCTGTTGTTGCTGATTAGTTGCTTCCTGAACTGAAAAGATGTCATTCCTGCCTTTTTAAATGCTCTTTTTATTGCTTCGCCTGCCTGCACTGCCGTTTCTCCGATCTTCCTGAATGTTGTCGCCAGTGCTTCGCTGGTTCTGTGCGCCCATACGTCCAGTGATCCAAGAAGTTCCACAACTTCATCTTCTGTCAGCTTTCCTTTCTCTGACAATGCCTTGATCAGTTCGTCTTTCGACCATTCAGGATCAATCTTCATGTCATTCGTGATCGCCAGCAATCGCAGCACATCTGTATTGACGTTTCTTTCTTCTTTCTTCGGTTCTGGTTCTTCTGGCTTTGTTATTTCTTCAGGTTCTTCAACAACTGCTGCCCTGACAGCTTCCTGTCTGTCCTCTTTGATCATTTCCTGTATTCTTTCAAGAATCTGTTCTGACAGATCGTCTTTTTCTTCCTCCTGTGGCTTCGCACGCTGTCCCACAAGCCTGTTTTTTATCTTTGTTGCATATTCCTTCAGCTTCATGTCTTTCACTCCTTCCTGCGCCTTTATGTAAAAGGCAAATCGTCAACGCCGTCTGGTATGTTCATAAAACCATCGCCGCTGTCTGGTGCTGGCTGTGGTCTTGATTGGTTGTCGCCTGCCGCCGCTTTACTTTCCGCAAACTCGACCGATTCAACAACAACTTCCGTTGTGTAAATCTTGCGACCTTCTTTGTTTGTATAGCTGCCAGTCTGAATGCGTCCTTCAATCACAAACTTTGTTCCCTGCTGTCCGTACTTCTCCATGAACTGTCCTGTCTTTCCGAATGCCACACAGGAAATGAAGTCAGCTGACTGTCCTTCCTGATCTCTCTGGACTCTCCTGTCAACCGCAAGTGTGAAGCGCGATATTGCCATAGGCTCTGCGCCTTCTGTATATCGTGTCTGTGCATCCCTTGTCAGCCTTCCCATCAATATGACCTTATTCATTCTTCTTTGCTCCTTTTTGTTCTTTGTTTCCTTTGACTGCTGCCTTGATTATCTCTGTAATAATCAAGATGATCAGTGCTGTCAGGACTGCTATGAATCCCAACTGCAATATAATCACGATAATTCCACCCAGATTGCTGATTGCTTCTTCAATCCATATACTTCGCATGTTTCTTTCCTCCTGTTATCTTCGACATATCATGTCTTCATAAAGTTTCTTGTAGGTGTCGCGCTCTGCTTCAAGCCTGATCATCTGCTCACGCGATGCCCCCCCCGATTGATTTTCGACATATTCCTTCGTGTCTGCTCCTGCATCCAGTTTCAATGCAATTTGAAGCGCAATGTCGATCTGCTGCATTTCTCTGTCTGTCACGCTTCCGATCCTGTTATTCAGTCTTTCAACGCTGATTGTTGTCGGCTGTTCGCACAGTGCTTCAGATACCCTTCCAGTTGTTCTGATCGTCACATGTGTTGACATGTCCTTCTTCGGCTGTGATGTCAGGAACACAACGACTACATCACCGCTGTGTTTGTTCAGGAAGTCAGCCGACACAATGACGGCTGGTCTGTCCTTCCTGATCTCGTTTCCTCTCTGTCCTCTGTTGTTGTTGATATAATACACATCGCCGCGTCTGACATCGAACTGCTGCTGTGTCTTTGTGAAATGTTCATACATGTTTTTATTCCTCCGTATATTCTGCGTACTGTTCTTTTAGCATCTTTGCACGCGCCTGAATGTCGTCTGCAAGTTCTTTTTCTTTGTTTTTGTATGTCTGCTCCCTTGCTGGTCTTCTTGCCCTGATCGCGTTCTTGACTGCCGTCTGAAGCTGTCTGCGCTTCTGAATCGCTATTCGTTGTACCCTGTCAGTGATTGTGATTGTGTAATGTGTGCCACAGATCGGGCATTCATAATACTGTTCGATGATGTCGTTGTGTTCCTCGTCCTGTGTGATCACTCTGTTTTGAATCTCTATCATGTCAGGTGTGAATGTTGCCGCACATTTATCGCAGATTATTTCATTCATGCTGTTTCCCCTTTCTGCTGTTTATGCCTGCTGAATCTTAATCATTTTCAGCAAGAATCTTGCTGACAGTTCTTCTTCTTTCTCTTTTCTTTCCTCTCTTGTCATGCCTTCCTTGTCGTCAAGTTCTGCGATCTCGTCCAGAATGTCTGCTGCTTCTCTGAATGTCTGCGCCATTTCCTTAATTTCTTCTTTTGACTGCATGTCTTTTCCTCCTATGCTCCATATTGTAGTGTTCTGTTGTCTGCGTCCTGTCCTGCGCCTGTTGCTGCTTCCTGAAGCGTTTCTTCGACTTCTCCCAGTCCTAAAATACAATAGCCGTCTTCAAGTGCTGATGATGTGATGCTTGTGTCAACGCAGATAATTGTCTTCTTGCACTGCTGCCCTGTCGCCTTGCCTTCCTTGAATGCAATCAGCGTCACTTCCTGTCCTTTTCTGAAGCTGTCGTCTTTCGTGATGATGTACGGCTTGCCTTCTTCAATTTCTTCAAATGCGCTTTGTGACATTCTGATGCACTTGTCCTTGTTGCTGTCCGAAGGAAGCTGCTGCATCTTTTCTTCGTCTGCCTTCTCGCGAAGTTTCTTTGCTGTTTCTCTGTCAATCGCGTCCTGTTCTTCGCTGTATCTTTCTTCTTCGGTCTTTTCGGCTTCTGCCTTGTTGATGTACTGATCACAGCTTTGACATGTTCCTGTCTTCACATTGCAGTCTGAATATCTCTTGCAGCTATAACACAGCGATGTGATGCTTTCAGGGTGTGCGTCTTCCCATTCGTCTTCGTCCTCTGTGTCCTCTGCATCGTCTTCAGGTTCTTCGATCTCTTCTTCTGTTTCTGTGAACTGGTCAATGTCCATTTGACCTTCAATCTGTTCCGCTGCTGCCTTTTCCTCCTGCTGCTGCTTGATCTCTTTCACTTCCTTGTAGGTCAAGCCGTTTTCCTGATAGCGTTCCAGCATTTCTGCTTGTGTTTCTTCATTCATTCCGCTGATCATATAGGCAGCAGAAAAAGTCAGGCGACCTTCTTTCAGTTCTTTTGAAAACTCAGGGATCAGACGCTTGTTGATGCTCTCGATCTGCGCAACCTTTGTCGGTGCTATTTTCAAGAAATATGCAACGACATCGCGAATGCGACCGCTGTTCAGGTCGATTCCCATGATCTTTTGTCCGTTTTCCTTCATGCGTTGCAATATTTTCTTCAGCTTGTCTTCTTCTTCCAGAAGGTCTGACACTGTCTTGTTTCTGTAATCATTCGCGATGATCAGGCGAAGTGTTTCTTCTTCCTCTGACGCTGGTGTCTGAATCTGACACGTTGCCTTTTCAAATTCTGTATAGCCTTTTTCAACAAGTATCTTCAGCGCACGCCATCGTCTTTCCCCTGCTATGATTCTATATTCGCCCCTGTCGCAAGGATCGTGGACGACTTCAAGATTTTCCATCAATCCAACAAGTAGAATCTTTTGTGCCAGCGGTTCGATGTCCTCAACCGAATAGAAGTTTTTATCATTGCTGTACATTTTATTGATGCTGACATCCTGTGTCCTGAAGTGTGCCTTCGGTGTGTTGTCCCCGACTGCTGCCTTCTTTGCGTTTGCGTTCAGCTGTTCCATTACATTCCACGCCATTGTCAGTCCTCCTGTTCTCTGAAGCATATTTCTATTGCTTTCAGTTCTTTGTCTGTCGTGTTGCTTAGGTCAATGTGTGCGTCATTATCTGGATAGGCTTTTTTATTTATCATTGACCTGATCGTCTTTTTCAGTGCTTTTGTATCGACAACAATCTTCAATGTTTCCCTTGCCTTCGATAGTGCCATAGCGATCTGTCTGTCTGTCATTGGTTTGCTGTCAATCTCTTCGACCTGTTTCCAGAACTCTGTGTCTTCAATCTCATAAAATTGTGACATTCTGTCCTTGAATGTAGTCAGTCTGTTTTCCGCATACTCTTTCTGCTCTGCTGCTGCCTTCAGCTTTTCAAAGTCTTCAATGCTGATTGTGACTTGTCCTTTCAATTCCATCGCATTCCGTCCTCCCTTCTTCTCATTTTGTCCAGTTTCAATGTCACTTTCGGAACTCCGATGCCAGCTTTGCGAAGGTGTTCTGAAAGCCTTGCAAGGTCTATGACATAATTTTTTTCGTATATGTTGCCATGTATTTCGTCAACGTAGTATTGCGCTTCGTTGCCGTAGATCGTTATGTCGTTGTGTGCAATCAGAAGCGTCTTGATTTGATATGCAAGCGTCTTCCCTGTCCTTCTTCCTTCATACGGATATGTGATGCCTTCTGACAGGATATATTCTGACTGCCATGTTTCAAGTTTTATTCCCAGCGCATGTTCGATTCTGTCAAGTGTCTTTTCGTTGCAGCCGCACATATCCGAATGCAGCTTTGCGACTGCATTTCGTGTCATTGCGTCTGCGCCATATTCATCGCCGTCCGCTAATGTAAAGGAATACGCCTTGTTTGTTTTTGTGTTTTTGATGTACACAAGATTTCCTCCCAGCGTTCCTTCCGTCTGCCTGATTTCGACTTTCAGATTTTCTTCGTTTTCTGTGATTCCTGTGATTATCTCATACACTCCCATGTTCACACCTCTTTCATCAATTCATATGTTGCTGCACGATAGTCCTGCGTCACGATGCAGTTTTTTGAAAACTTTGGAAGCGGCACTTGTGCGACTGTTGACTTCTCTGCGATTATTGATCGCCTGATCGCTGTCGCAAAGCAATCGTGTCCTGACTGTGTTTTCAGCCATTCTTCAACCTGAAGTGTCGTCTGGTTCTTCTGACGCATCGTCATCAATACTTTCATGCGAATGTCAGGATTTATCCTTCTGAACGATGTCAGCTGACTGTCCATGTTTGCAGCTGCTTCAATCTCGAAGCCGCCGATCTTGACAGGCACGATCACAAGGTCTGCTGCAATCATCACATTTGTGACTGTCATGTCCATGATCAGACCGCAATCAACAATGCAATAATCATATATAGTTCTGACTTCATTCATTGCTGCTGCAAATCGAAGAATCTGATCTTCTCCTTCTTCCTGAAGCAGTGTCATGTTTGTTCGCATCAAATATCCGTTCGCTGGTATTATGTCAATATTTCCATATGGTGTTGTTCGGATCAGGTCTGTTGTCGAATATGCGCCGCCTGCTGCCTGATGATTTTCAAGCAATTCTGACATTCCCTGTCCTTCAGGATCAAATCTGTCGTAAAGAAGTGATATGTTGCCCTGCTGATCCGCGTCACAGATCAGCACCTTCTTTCCTTTTTCTTCGCCCATTATGTAGGCGATAGCTGCTGCGGTCATTGTCTTTCCGATGCCGCCTTTTTGATTCATTACTGCTATTATTTTCATTGATGTGCTTTCCTCCTGTTTATTATTTTCATGTGTCTTCTTAACCTTCTTGCATGTTCGTCCGTCACAATGTATTTGTCACAATCTTGAAGTCGCCTGTCTGTTCCTTTTCCGTCATAATGCTTGCAATAGTCACATGTGAAGCAAGGTTCTTTCATTTCTCCTGTGCATGTGTCTGGCGTTTCCACATTGTTTGCGCAGTGGCTACACACGCAACCGCCGCAAGGAAAAGCATATTGTTTTCTGACTTCTTTTTGCTCTGGCTCTTTTGGTATGATCCCAAGTTCCTGCAATGTGATTTGATGTGCTTTCCTATCGTCTTGCATTTCTTTCCTTCTTGCTGTTCTCCCAGCTGATCACCGCTTCCCTTGCCCTGTCGTATAGGTCTGTGTCGTTCGCTTCTTCAATCTTGATGATCTGTTGTCTGTCTGCTCCTTCGCCCTTGTATATTTTTATCCAGCCGTCATCGTATATTGAAGTGTGGCTTGACATCCGCAGCCCATACCTTCTTGCAATCGGTCTGTATATGTCATAAAACTGTCTGACTGCTGCCGCATATCCGTTCATGTCCTACACTACACCTTCAGCGGCTTCACTTCGCCGTCTTTCCATACGCTGTTGTTTGGCTCTTTCATGCGTTCTGCTGTTTCCGTGATTGCGGTGTCTGAATCTGACACATGAATGTGTGTCTGTAAGCGCTTCAAATTCAAGTATTTTTCAAGAACTTCAACCGCGTCCCTTGCCGTGTAACATGTCGCGACATAGTGTCCTGCTGTCGCCATATCGGTCAAGAACTCTTTCTGTGACGGCTGGTGTCTGCCCTTGTCATACTTCATTTCGATGTACAGTCCGCAATATATTCCTTTTGGGTACGGAAGGCATAAGTCCGACACGCCTGACTTCACGCCCATCTGCTTCAGCTTTACTGCTTCGGCTCTGTTCCTGCTGCCGCCGTTCGGGATATGATGCAGCCATTTCAGTTCAGGATATTTCTGCATCTGCCAAGAAGCCCAGCTGATGACATTGATCTGTTCGGTATCTTCCGAACGCATCGCATACTTCATATTCATCGTGCTTCCTCCATTTTCTTCATGTCCTGCATGATATCGCCAGTGAATCCCAACTGCTTCATTTTCTTGAATGCGATCAGGTCTTTTATGCCTGACATCTTTATGATCCAGTCCTGAAGAAGTGATCCTGACTTTTTATACATATCCCTAACTTCTTCCCTGTGTGCCGCCAGCACATCCGCTGTACGTGTGATGATGATTTTTCTTTCAATGCTGTTCGGTGCGATTCCTTTTCGGTTCAGTTCTTCTTCAATCACTTTCACTGCGTAGATTTCTGCGTTCGTGACTGCATCTTCCAAGCACAATCTTTTTTTGTTGTCCACTTTTATTCCTCCTTCGTTTCCTGTCTTTCTTTCTCTGCCTTCAGCTGTGCTGCTCTTTCCATGATCGCTGTGTTATAGCTGTATTTATACACACCATGATTCCACAAGTTTTCCTTTGCGCCTGCTGCTCCGTAGTTGTAGACTGCCAGAACGTAATATGGACGCACATCTTCTGGAACTTCCTGCAAGCTGTCCTGAATCTCCTTCAGGTAATCAATGCCGACTGTCACATTCTGATATGGATTTGTCAGATCGGTGCAGTTCAGGCGTTGCATTCTTTCTTTGTGCCATTTCTGCGCTATCTGCATATACCCCCATGATGTGCCGCCATCGCCTGAAGCGTTCCAGTTGCATTCGCTTTCCTGTTCGATCAGTGCGAACACCATTTCATAGTCAACACCATAGTTCTGGCAAACAATGTATGTATATATCTGCGCCATTACTGGAAACTTGCCGCCTGCTGCCTTGCATTCGTCTGATATTTCGTGATAGCAGAATCCTTCCATGTCTTCGCCACTCCAATCCTGTGACATTGTATTGAATGGATATTCTTCATCTGCATCCAAGTCACTTTCTGTTTGTTCTTCTGCTTCGCTTTCCTGTTCTGTTGCCGTCTTTCCTTTTGCGCTGATCATGTCGCCGATCGCAAATCCCAGCATTACCGACACATATATTGTGATAAATGTGATCAGGATTGCTGCTGCCGTCTTCGGTTTGCGCTGAAGAAAGTTCTTTGCTGTCCTGATGAAGTTATGTACTGCATCGTGCAGCTGTCTTCTTCTTTGTCTTCTTCTTCGCTGTTTTCTGCTTAACCTTACTTGTTGCTTTGTCAATCTTTTCTCCTTTCTCTGGCTGTCTGTACATTCTTGCGTATATGTAGAATCTGCCATTCATGTTGTTATATCTGACTTCATACGATGTCAGCTTGTAGCCGTCTGCTGCATACCATTTCTTCAGCTTGTCTTCAAGATCGCATCTCCCTGTCACAACTTCGTCAATGTCCTTTTGCTTGAACTTATAGTGGTTTTTATGTACTTCTGGCTTCTTCAGTCCTTTGCTGGCTTTCCATGCTTTCTGATACTTCCCGACTGGCTTTGACTCTTTCCCCTTCTTGTCAGGGTGCTTCTGCTTTGTGATGTAGTTCGCCATTCCTGACAGTCCGTTTTCGTCCTTCTGAAGTCTGCGCACCTGATTTCTGCGCCCCTTCTTCCACTTTTCTTCAACCGCTTCCAGTCCCATGTCGCCGTCACATACAAAATGATGATGCCAGCGTCCTTTGTCTGAACACTCTGTCACATACACATAGCGCAGCTTCGCCAGCCCCTTCTTTCTTCGTTCATAGTTCAATCGTCCTATGTACAGCGTCATGTCGTGTTTTGCTTCCTTCATGCTGTTCGGCATGTTGTCGTCTGTATATGTCAGTGTTCCCCAGATGTCATTGTCCGTGAAATTCGCATTGATCGTCCGTTCACATTCCTTCCTGCTGTTCTTCTCATTCAGGTTTCTTTGCGCCTGTCTTTGCTTCTTCAGCTTTGCTTCGTCTGGTATTTGCTCTTTCTGTCCTCTTCTGAACTCTGGATATATTTCAACATCCATCTGCTCTGCTGCCTTTATCTCCTTAGTGGCATATATTGATCTGACCTTGCCTTCATTCAGCATCCTGCACATGTTGTCTTCTTCCAAGTCAGTCAACATCTTCTGGTATGCTGCTTCATAGTCATAATCTATATACACAGCTTTCTTCCTTCTCTTCATGTCCTTCTTTGCTCCTGTTGTAGATATTTATATATTTCTTTGATTTGTTACTATCTATTACAAGGACGCGAAGCCTTTTGAAAGTCCCTGATTTATTGACTTTTTTGGAAGTCTGCTGTATAATTTTTTATAGATGTGCAGACCTTAAAAAGTCACAATCTGGATCGCCTTCGGAAGCCGCCAAGCTAGTCCGAAGGCTTTCTTTTTTGTCCTTCAAGATGCTTTCGCTGCCTTTGTCTTAATCTCCGACAGCTGCACCCTGATTCCATCATTCCTGTTCGACAGGATCATTGCTATTGCTTCAAATATTCTTCTTGCATCTGGTGTGTTCATGCGTTTTCCTCCTTGTATCTGTTTTCCCAGAACGGGCAGTCTTCTGTTTCTCCGAATCTCTCTGCTTCTTCCTCTGTCATTTCATCTTCTTTGTCACAACCTCCGAACATTGTTGCTGTTGTGCTTCCGTATGGTACAGAATCCCAGCAAGCGTTCTTGCAGTCATAACATGTCTTTGTCGGTCGGCTCATGTTCTTCTCCTTCCTTGTGTTCTTCTTTCTCAGCCTGTCTAGTGGCACGATCGGGCAGTTTCCCATGACCTTTGTGTCGCATGTTCTTTCAGGTGTTGGGATCACTTCGCCTGTCAGGAAGCATATGCCGTCTTCTTGCATTTCTAAATCAGTCAGCCAGAATGGACAGTTTGTGCATGTGTCTGGCATGTGTTCCGCAGCTACCATGAAGCCGTGTTCTTTAAATCCTGCTATCATTTCGCTTTCTCCTGTGCTATTTCATTGTTCTTTCCTTTCACATTCCTGCGCCCCTGAATATAACAACCATCGAAGGGAATGGGGCTGCTTGTTTACTGTTCCCGAACTTCAGGCGACCTTTGACAAATCTGACTTCTGATCTATGTTGTATAAAGTCGTGGAAGTATCGCGTGTCTGTTCTTGCTGGTATAAGCATAACAACGATTGTGTTGTCTTTCGTTCCTTCTCTGTATGCCTTTTCAACCCAGTCTGTAATTGCTCTACCATACGGAGGATTGCAAAACACGCGATACCCCCCAGTCCTTTGAAAGACCATTGTCTTCCTTCGTGAAATACTTTTCACACTTGTGATTCTGTTCGTCAGCGCAAGGATCAAGGTTGAAATGAAATTCCTGATCAAGTTCTTTGAAGAAGTCGTCAGGTGTCGCCCACTGATCTGTCTTGCTGCTGTACATGACATCTATGTTCGCCATTGTGTTTCCTCCTATTCTTTTGCTTCCTTCAGCATTTCAAGCCATGCTGTTCCGTCATCTGCAATCCTGATCGTTTTGCTCTTTACATTGCGCAAATTGATCATCTGTCTGCATGTTGGACATTCGTGCCAATCATCAAAAGGCTGCTTCGTTGTCATGCAGACCGCGCCACACTTACTGCATCCGAAGAAGTACACAGTTGCTTCAAAATGTCGTGTTGTATTCTTCAGTTGCTTTTCAAAGTCGTCCAACTCGTTCAGCTGTTCTTCTCTTTTATCTCTCGCAGCTTCCTGTCTTCTGTATGCGCCGCCTAGTCCGTAATAACTTACTGTGTCGTGCATTTTCCTTTCGTACTCGTCACGTTCTTTGATCAGTTGTTTTCTTCTCTGGTCAATGACTTTTTGTATTCTGTCTTTCAGGTTCATTCCTCGCATCTTCTACCCCTCAATTCTCTGCGTCATGCTCTTGTCTTTCATTGCTGACATAGCCATCTGCATCCGCATCGCATCTTCGTCAGACATTTCAACATCGTCTTGTGGTCTTATTATCATTTCTTCTTTGGTTGGGAAAATCTTGTGTTTCTGTACGAAGCACTTGAAGAAGAAGTCGTGTTCTTCTTTCCATGTTTCACAGTAAAATTCATATTCAATCCCGATCTGAATTGCCTGTGCTTTTGTACACTGTACACCCTGAATGGTTTTCTTTCCTTTTCCTGATCTGTAGTGATACATCTGATTCAATCCGTCTTTTCCTAGCACTTTGTATATTGTCTGTTTCAGTAAGCGCAATTCAAAGTCGTTGTGATATTTCCATTCATGGTCTTCCAGCTTGTCATCTGACAGATCGCTTTCTTCAATGTCGTATTTTTTCATAAGCTGCTGCAATTTCTTCTGTGCGCCTTCTTTTTCGCCGCCCACTCCACGTTCCGCAAGTCTTTGCAGCTTCTTTATCAGTTCAATTTTCTTTTCATCAATCATCGTTCATTCTCCTTCACATACTGCTTTCGCAAAGTCCAAAATAATTTTTTTCAACATTCCCCCTTCTGGTCTTGATTTTTCATTGTGTCGTTTGTTTTCGCATTAAAAACATCCCTAAAACTTGTTGACCATCCATGTGTAATTCTGGCAGTACACACACGCCGCTATTTTTTCACAATGTTCTGATGCTGGCTGTTAGCTTGCCATCGTCAGGATGAATGAAGCCATCATTCATCGACAGCGCATGTCGCGCTGTTTCGGCTTTACAGTCAATCTTCCTTCGTTGAATATCTTGACATTTTCACAATCTTTGCTGTCGGTATGTCATCCATGTACATGTACGCTTTGCAACCGAAGAAGGCTTCGTTGTGATCGTGTGCTTCCACAATCTTCCTTTCTTCCAGTTCGACTTCAAAGATCGTTCCTGTTTCATGTCCGCGGATCGCAACAAATCGCGCTGCTTCAAGTGGCTGTTTGCAGATATACACGCCGCCGTCCATTCCCTTTCGGATCACTCCGTCCTGCATGATCTTTTCTGCGTTTTCATGTGTTGTTGCGTGAAAATATCTTGATCGGCTTCCTTTTTCCCATAAGTCGTATTTTCCCATGATCTTCATATACTGCAAATCAATCTTTGACTGATCCTGCGCGCACTCGATCAGGTGCTTTCTTTCCGCTTCGTCTGTAACCTTTGCAAGTTCTTCTTCTGTGAATAAATTCTGCTTTTTCATACTGCTGCACCGCCCTTCTTAATATCTGCTTGATGCATACCAGAACACACTTCGCATCGTACTTTTTAGGTCAAGTGTGTCTTCCAGTTCGTATGTGATGTCGTTGTCCCATTCGTCATATACGCTGAATACTTCTTCAGCTTCGTCATATTCAATCCTGAAGCCTTCCTGTTTTTCGTCTTCCAGATATTCCCACCACAGCAACAAGCTATGCTGTTTTATCTCTCTTGCTTCCCACTGCCAGTTCTTGTCTTCCTTGCTGATCTCGCTGGCTACTTCTTCAATAAACTGAATGTTGTCTGTCTTTGTAAAATCAATCTTTCCTTTTGTGTTCATGTTGTACTTTCCTTTCATTTACTCCCCGACATTTCTGTCGGGGACATCCTATGCCCTTTTAGGCTGTTTTCACTGGTCTGTTTTCTCCTGCCGCCCACATCATCATCCCTTTGATGACCATTCTGTCGCTGTCAGACATCTGCTTCAGCAGCATAATAAATTCGCTGACATCTTCAGTCTGGCTGTTCAGGTTTTTCTTTTCGTTTGTAACTGCTGCCATGTTGTTTCCTCCCTTCGTATGGTATTTATGCATTGACAAGTTCATAATCTTCAAGCAATGCTTTCAGATTTCTTGCTTTCCATCTATGAAGACATCTGTCGCCCAGAAGGTTCTTCACTCCTGCATTCTTCCAGAACATGTACTGCCTGACTGTATTGTGATAATGTCCGTCATTTCTCACTTCAATGAACTTGTTTTCATTTCTCTTGTTTCTGTAAATCTTTGTTGTTGTCATCTTGTCTTCTCCCTTCTGGTTTTTAATGTAAGAAACAGAAGTGCTGTGTCATCTCGCGCGATTGATTCTTCCGCTTAACATCTTCTTGTTTTAGGGGTAAAGTGTTGATCGGCTCAACCTGTTCATTTTCTTCCAGTAGTATGAACACTTTGCTTTCTTGCCCTGATGTTCCTGCTTTCTTCAACTACTTTGACGGATCATGTTTATTCTGCACACGCTCTGTCTGTTATCCTACAGCCTGACCGCCATGTCACTTGCGTGCCGCCCTCTCGCTTCATCCGTTCTTTCCTGCTTTCTTCTGTTCCGTACAGTTACATCATAGTCACTTTCTTTGACTTTGTCAACACTTTTTTGTCACTTTATGGAACTTTTTTATTGACCTTTGACTTTTTCCGTGCTATTCTACAATCAGAAAAGCACATATGCAGAAAGGTGGAATAAATATGACGCAAGGCGAACGTATAAAAGAGATTCGCAAAACGCTTGATTTGACGCTTGATAAATTCGGCGAAAAGTTAGGTGTCACAAAGCAAACTGTCAGCCGCATTGAAAATGGTGTGAACAATGTAACCGATCAGATGGCGCGTTCTGTTTGCCGTGAATACAATGTAAATTATGATTATTTGATGTATGGCGAAGGGGAAATGTTTGACAATCTGCCACAGACAATCGTTGATGAATTGTGTGTGCAGTATGATTTGAACGATTTTGACAAGGCACTTGTTGAAATGTATGTGTCTTTACCAGCTGGAAGCCGTGAAAGAATCAAAGAATATATGAAGCAGCTAGTCAAGAAGGTTGGCTGGGATAAAACTGAATAATAAAGGGGGATTTATAATGGGCTTATTTAACGGAGAATCTAAAGAAGAAAAGGCTGCAAGAAAACAGGCTGAAGCACAAGCAAGACTTGATCAGAAGAATCTTGCCATGCTTCGCAAGTATGGTCTTGAAGAATTGCAGAATCCGACCGACATTGCTTCTATCAGAAATATTATGACCGAATTGTCTGGTACTGGCTTGATGGAAATGGGGCTGACGTTTGGTGCTGGTTCTGATCGTGACATCTTGAAGAATCAAATGTACTACCAGCGTGCAATGATTGAACAAAATTTCATAATTATCCGACAGCTGGATCGCATCACAAAATTATTATCTGATAAGCCAGAATGACAAAAAGGAAGCAGTGACCTGACCAGTCCTACTTCCTTTTACTTTATCCGTGTATGTATACATACTTTATGTATTTATATATGCGCTTCAGCTGTGCATCCGACAACTTATTCAGAAGCGTGTTGATTCTCTTTCGGATCATCGGCTTCCCTCCCTTCTCTTGTCGGGATTGTATCATGGAAATTATTGGAATAAAAGACCGCTTCCAGTTATTTCCATATATCAGGAAATAAGCGTCAGAAGCATTGTCGGCGCACAGTTTATCATTTATATTCAGAATCAAACAGATCAGTGATCTTGACATCAAGTGCAGCTGCTATCGTTTCAAGCTGGCGCAGTGTTGGCGATGTGATGCCGTTTTCAATCGTGTTCAGCGTTGACTTGCTGATTCCTGTCAGGGCTTCCAGCTGCTTCAAAGTCAAGTGTCTGTCTGTTCGTGCCTGCCACGTTAGGATTTCCATTGCGTCATCCTCCTAGTTTTGATTATGTACACGCTTCAGGCACTCTATACAAATAAAAAAGGAAGCCGTGACCAGCGACTTCCCTTGCAAAATGTTAAACAAAATATATCGCGGAAGACCGCCCACGATGATATTATGTCCTTTTACATTCTATCATATCAAGCCTTCTTTCGCTACCAGAAAGAAGGTTTTTATATGTCTTTTTTTACTCCAAACCCACAACTTTTCGGGCTTCGTGTAGTTAAATATATCAGATGCAGTCACGATGATCAGGTGCTTCATGGCGATACGCTTGAAGCGCAAGATCTGATTCTTGAAGATTTCATCAAAGTTAATCGGATGATACTTGTTGACACATTCATTGACGAAGCCCTGACAGCAAGAAAGAAGTTCAACAAACGAAAAGAGTTTGTCAGACTTCTGGATGGTGTGAAGGCTCATTCTTTCGACCTGATCATATTTACCAAACTTGACCGATGGTTCAGGAATATCGGCGATTATCATAAAATTCAGGAAATACTTGAAGCTAATGGTGTGCAATGGAAGGCTGTCACGGAAAACTATGATACCACAACCACGAACGGAAGACTGCACATCAACATCCGTCTGTCTGTTGCACAGGATGAATGTGATCGTGATTCCGACCGAATCAAAGATGTGTTCGCTTATAAGCTGAAGAATAAAACCTATGTGTCAGGCAGCCTTCCACGCGGTCTGAAGCTGGATGCAGAAAAGCATGTCATCATTGATCCTGAATGGAACTGCTTTGCGCTTGATATGTTTGACCGCTTTGAAGCTACATGCAGCAAGCGTGACACGCAGCTTTTTCTTCAGGACAAATACAACATTCGTGTCTGCTATGATACAGTTGCACGATACCTGAAGAATCCGCTTTTCAAAGGTCAGTATCGTGATGATCCTGACTTCTGTCCTGCGACAATCAGTCCTGAACGCTTTGAGCGCATCCAGAAACTTGCGATCAGGAATGTTCGGATCAGACACACACAGCAATTCTATATTTTTTCAGGTCTTCTGATCTGTTCATCCTGCAATCACATTATGACTGGCACTGTTACATATAGGAAAATGGCAGACGGCACAGAAAAAGCATACAAAAGTTATCGGTGTAACTTCAAGGCACAGTCAAAACTTTGTGATCGCGGCAAAACGTATCGTGAAGAATACGTTGAAGAATACATGCTGAATCATATCAGACCAGCTTTGTCAGACTATGTTGCGAAGTATGAAGTGACTGCTGCCAGTGCGGTGCAGAAGAATCCTGTCGAAGAAATGTCAAAGATCGAACGCAAGATCAAGAAGCTGTATGATTTGTTTATGGATGACTTAATTGATAAAGACGCATACAGAAGTGAATATGATAAATTCAAAAAACAGATCGAAGAACTTCAGAAGTGTCCTGCTGCCCCTGTTCGTAATCTCGACAGCGTCCGCAAGCTGCTGAACGATGACTGGGAAGCTGTGTACAACACTTTCAGCAATCAGGAAAAGAACGTCTTCTGGAAGTCTTTTGTCGAATCTGTGCTGGTGCATGAAGACGGAAGCATGGACATTCATTTTTTATAATTTTTGTCGTACTAACTCTGCATTGCCTGTCGGCTCATCCGCAAATATAATTTCCGGACGATTCACCAGTGCTCTTGCAATTGCTACTCTCTGCTGCTGTCCTCCGGATAACTGATTTGGCAGATTATAAATCCGGTTTTCAATCCCCAGAGTTGCAATAATATCATTTACATACGCTTCATCCACTTTTCTTCCATCCAGCCCCAGTGGCAGTACAATATTTTCCCAGACATTAACAGATGAAACCAGATTAAATGCCTGAAAAACAAATCCGATTTTTCTTCTGCGGAAAACAGCAAGGGCATCTTCCTTCATCCTGTATAAATCTTTCCCCGCTAAAGTAACTCTGCCTTTTGTCGGGGTATCAAGCCCTCCAAGCATATGAAGTAATGTACTTTTACCGGAACCTGACTTTCCAACAATTGCGACAAATTCTCCCTGCTCAATCTGAATGTCCACCTGATTTACCGCTTTGACCTGATTCTCACCTGCACCATAAAACTTACAAAGCTGCCTGGTTTCTAATATCACACTCATGTGTTGCCTCCTTTTCAATTCTGTAAAGCGTACCTTTTCAGCACACTTTCTTTGCCTGTTTATATATCATTTTTCAACCTACATGCTGATTGTAGCAATATAATCTTTCATTTCACTTTCAAAAATTGGGCAGAAATCTTACAGAATTGTAAGATTTCTGCCCAATTAAAATTTAACCAACATATGGTAATTGAATCACAAACGTGCTTCCTTTTTTCTTTTTGCCGGAGATTACCGTAATCGTACCTGCGTGTTTTTCGATAATTTCTCTCGATAGAAAAAGTCCGATTCCTGTACCACTCTTTTCCATGACCTCCCTGGAACTTCCTCTGTAAAATCGTTGAAAAATTTTGTGATACTCATTCTGCGGAATACCAATTCCCTGATCCTCAATTTCCATTCTTACAAGATCGTTTCTTTTTTGTAACCGGATAAATATTTTTGAACCACACGGACTGTACTTGACCGCATTATCCAGAACGTTGATCACAGCTTCACCAAGCCACCTTTTATCCTGCATAATCGTGCATGTTTCCAGCTCTTTTTCATAGTCAAAAACGAATTCAATTTCTTTCTCATCCGCTTTAGTATAAGTGCGATTCACAGCAGATATGACAGTATCCATAAGCGGAAGTTTTTTCTTATTAATCTGAATCAGTCCAGTTTCCATCTTGGATATTTCAAGAAGCGACTGCAATAATGTCTCCAGTCCATCCAGAGCACTCCGACAACGGATACGAAACTCCTCCTGTTCTGTGGCACTTAAGTCATTCTGCATCAGCACACTAAAACATGTATCCAAAGCTGCAACCGGTGTCTTTAACTGGTGAGAAATATCAGAAACCATTTCTTTCGTGTTCTCCTTTTCTGCCCTTGCTTCTTCCTTTATCAACTGAATATGATGTCCGATTGCTTCAAGCTGGTCATTCAATTTTTCCAGTTCTGCATGATTTTCCGTTTTTAGTAAATCATCAAATTTATTTTCACGGAATCTGATCAGAATTTCTTCCAATTGGTCTAAAATTTTCTGATGACACGCATCTTCTTTTTTCTTCCAATAAAGTAAAAAAGTCAAAAGAAGCACGCATATCACAGTGCTTACAGCACCGGTCACCATAACCTGATGCCGGAATTGCGAATAAAATGCATTCCCTTTATTCCCCCAGTATCCATATTGCTCCAATAATCGCCTTCCCTGTTCGTTAGTTTCAATATCCTTATTCTTAAGCAATTCCGAAACAGCATCCAGCCCGGAAAATTCTTCCTTTGCAGCAATCTCTGTCATAAGATTCATTTTATATTTATAATCTTCATAAAACACATACGTGGTAAAGCAATTTAATATTGCAAACACTAATATGACCGGCAATACCAATGACAAGGCTGATGTGAGTTTCCTGTGATATCTCTTTGTCACTGCCTTACCTCCTGATTCCATATATATCCAAGTCCTCTGATATTCTTTATATAGACCGGTGCAGCCGGATTGTCTTCAATTTTCTCACGGAGTCTTCTGATATTGACAGCGATTGTATTTTCATCCACAAAATCCCCTTCCAGATCAAACACATTTTCCAATATTTGTGTTTTTGAAAGAATCTGTTTCGGATTCTGAAGAAAAAAAGTCAGCATTTTCAACTCCGTTTTTGTCAGACTGATTTCACGACTCTTTATCAGGACTTTCATTTCTCCTGCGATAAATACGATATCTCCCGAAATCATCTTTCCGGCTTCCGTTTTCTCCTGTCTGCGGCGGAAATGTGCTTCTATTTTCAAAAGAAGTACCGAAAGACTAAACGGCTTTGTAATATAATCATCTGCCCCTGCTTCATATCCCATAACCTGATCCA
This sequence comes from Roseburia sp. OM02-15, assembly GCF_003481835.1. Classification (NCBI taxonomy): domain Bacteria; kingdom Bacillati; phylum Bacillota; class Clostridia; order Lachnospirales; family Lachnospiraceae; genus Roseburia; species Roseburia sp. OM02-15. The sequence continues at coordinate 1,952 of NZ_QULX01000015.1, read as the reverse complement.
TCTCCTGATCTAGTGCCGTAAGGCAGATAATGTATGTATTTTGACTGCATCTCATCCACCTTACAAATTCCAGTCCATTTCCATCCGGAAGATTCACATCACAAATGGTAACATCCACATTATGATCACTTGCAATTCTTTTCGCTTTTTTCACTGATTCTGCTGAAAAAACCTCATATCCGGATTTTTTCAGTGAGAATGTAATTCCACGATTTAAATTTTCATCATCTTCAATTACAAGTATACCTGGCATAGCATATGCACCTCTCTTTATTAACTATATATATCAGCTGGGAGATGACTCCCACCTCTATAGATGATGAGAAACAAGCTTGTATCAGTGGGGGAGTCAATCCCCCAGCTGATATAGCCTCCGGCAGGATTGCAGAGGTGCGCAGTAGAAGTATGTCATGCAATTGCATGACGCGCACCTCGCAGCAAGAATGCCGAGGCATTCTTGAATTAATATCAGAGTACTGCTTCTTCAATTCTCTCATCGTTTGTATCTCCAAAAGATAAAACAATGGAACTATCGTCAGCACTGTTATCCTCTGAAAGGAGTCGTCAAATATGCTTTTGCTTTTTCAATGCCGGAAGTGTGGCAAGTTCTTCTGTCGGAGTAAGCATTATACAGCGTCTGTTTCCAATATATGCTGTGTGAAAATCATAACTCCTTGCAATATAAACAGGCAAAGAATCCTGATGATTCCCTGCTTCATATTTTATAGAAATTCCGAATACTCTTGTAAGGATATTTCTTATTCCCCTTTTAACTTAATTTCTTTCATTTTAACATACTTCCATATAATGTACAAATTGATTTCATAATTGTATGCCATGAAATATCAGCAGCGTAAGAATAATTTTTTTGATATGTTTTCCATAAATTTTCCATAACAGAACTTATTTCTATTTCATCAAATATTTCTCTTCTATCCCCAGAGTTTATCTGCTCCAATGTTCCACGTTTTCTTGCAGTTGCCACAAGTGCATTCCATAAAACTTGCTTTTTGAGTTGTTCTCCATGCAACTTTTGTAAATTCAAGAATGCTCCGGCATTCTTGTTGCGAGGTGCGCGTCATGCAATTGCATGACATACTTCAACTGCGCACCTCTGTAATCCTGCCGGAGGCTATATCAGATGGGGGATTGGCTCCCACCACTGATACTAGCTTGTTTCTCACCACCTATAGAGGTGGGAGTCATCTCCCATCTGATATAAACTGATTTTTATACTCTGATAAAGAAATTCGTTCTAAAAAACGTTCCATCATATAATTCCGCATCAAAATCTGTGCATCTGCGGATTTTTTTTGACAGATTACGAACCAAATCCTTTAATTGTCTTGCCGTTGTTATCATCTAAAGTAACACCTCCAAATATGGTCTTAGTATCTTTTCAACATGGAACATAGCTGCGTATTTCATAAGCATTCGTAAGTTTTTATCCTTACGTTTCGCATATTGCTTTAATGCATCTTGGAATACCTGCATTTCAATATTTTTCCTGCTGCGAAGCAGATCGCAAATCGTTCTCTCCATATCATAAACCGGAACTGAATGTCCAAATGATGTCAGCATAGTTGTGATCCCTATTTCATGTAAATCCTTTTTTACTGTATACACTTGAAAACCGTCTTCCTGCAAACGGCTTGGATTATATCCAGTTCTTACTGTTATGGTGTATTTCAAAGGCTCTCTGTCCGTTAAATCATGAAAAAACAATGCAGTTTCGTGAGAAAATACAGCTTGACCACAACGCAAATGCAAAAGGAACATCGCATCTGTCCACGTATCAGGTGATACATACACACCATGAGATTTATCGGAATAGCGTTTTTAATCCATTCTCCAAAGTAAATTACAATAGCTGCACTCGTTATCGCCACTATGATACTGAGGATATCCCAGCAATATTTCCGGTAGATTTTTCCAACCTGATAGCCAATCCC